>NZ_QROG01000043.1:0-5185 GCF_003474585.1 Collinsella sp. AF39-11AT
CGGTCTGGCAATATATCTCCTTGCCGCGCGGCCCGGTCGGACCGGATCAGCCGCCAGGCGTGCACCTTGAGAACCGGATACTGCGAGGATGGACACTTACGAGTGTCGCATCCGGGCAGACATCGAACCATTTGAAATGGTCTAACTTGGATTTGTTTTTCGCAAGGCCGCCGAGAGGCGGCCCCGAGAAATTCCTTTTCCTATCAAATAGAACCATATGAATCGAACGGAACCGATCAGCGATGAACTGAGAGGACCGGACGGGCTCGAAGCCCAGAATATTTTGGACGGAGAGTTCGATCCTGGCTCAGGATGAACGCTGGCGGCGCGCCTAACACATGCAAGTCGAACGGCACCCCTCTCCGGAGGGAAGCGAGTGGCGAACGGCTGAGTAACACGTGGAGAACCTGCCCCCTCCCCCGGGATAGCCGCCCGAAAGGACGGGTAATACCGGATACCCCGGGGTGCCGCATGGCACCCCGGCTAAAGCCCCGACGGGAGGGGATGGCTCCGCGGCCCATCAGGTAGACGGCGGGGTGACGGCCCACCGTGCCGACAACGGGTAGCCGGGTTGAGAGACCGACCGGCCAGATTGGGACTGAGACACGGCCCAGACTCCTACGGGAGGCAGCAGTGGGGAATCTTGCGCAATGGGGGGAACCCTGACGCAGCGACGCCGCGTGCGGGACGGAGGCCTTCGGGTCGTAAACCGCTTTCAGCAGGGAAGAGACGAGACTGTACCTGCAGAAGAAGCCCCGGCTAACTACGTGCCAGCAGCCGCGGTAATACGTAGGGGGCGAGCGTTATCCGGATTCATTGGGCGTAAAGCGCGCGTAGGCGGCCCGGCAGGCCGGGGGTCGAAGCGGGGGGCTCAACCCCCCGAAGCCCCCGGAACCTCCGCGGCTTGGGTCCGGTAGGGGAGGGTGGAACACCCGGTGTAGCGGTGGAATGCGCAGATATCGGGTGGAACACCGGTGGCGAAGGCGGCCCTCTGGGCCGAGACCGACGCTGAGGCGCGAAAGCTGGGGGAGCGAACAGGATTAGATACCCTGGTAGTCCCAGCCGTAAACGATGGACGCTAGGTGTGGGGGGACGATCCCCCCGTGCCGCAGCCAACGCATTAAGCGTCCCGCCTGGGGAGTACGGCCGCAAGGCTAAAACTCAAAGGAATTGACGGGGGCCCGCACAAGCAGCGGAGCATGTGGCTTAATTCGAAGCAACGCGAAGAACCTTACCAGGGCTTGACATATGGGTGAAGCGGGGGAGACCCCGTGGCCGAGAGGAGCCCATACAGGTGGTGCATGGCTGTCGTCAGCTCGTGTCGTGAGATGTTGGGTTAAGTCCCGCAACGAGCGCAACCCCCGCCGCGTGTTGCCATCGGGTGATGCCGGGAACCCACGCGGGACCGCCGCCGTCAAGGCGGAGGAGGGCGGGGACGACGTCAAGTCATCATGCCCCTTATGCCCTGGGCTGCACACGTGCTACAATGGCCGGTACAGAGGGATGCCACCCCGCGAGGGGGAGCGGATCCCGGAAAGCCGGCCCCAGTTCGGATTGGGGGCTGCAACCCGCCCCCATGAAGTCGGAGTTGCTAGTAATCGCGGATCAGCATGCCGCGGTGAATGCGTTCCCGGGCCTTGTACACACCGCCCGTCACACCACCCGAGTCGTCTGCACCCGAAGTCGCCGGCCCAACCGCGAGGGGGGAGGCGCCGAAGGTGTGGAGGGTGAGGGGGGTGAAGTCGTAACAAGGTAGCCGTACCGGAAGGTGCGGCTGGATCACCTCCTTTCTAGGGAGATACATTCTTAGAGAGAAAACACTTTAACTCGAATAGAGGGCAGGAGCCCGTCCGGTGGATGTCGCCCGGGGGAAGTCCCCGCAGCACCCGGTCCCCGGGGTCGCACCCGCGTACCTTGAGAGCCGCATAGCGATAGGAGAGAGATGGAAGATCATTCTTCCAGACTCGATTCTTTTCTGCGATTTAAAGACAGAATGATAGCAATCATTCATCCGATCCAAACAAGAAGAATTCACTTATAAATGAGTGAGGAGCATCTGATCGCGAGCACAGTCAAGACTGTGCCGCGGTATGAGATACCCGAATTGCGACATACGAGCGCTATTCATGATATCGATTAATTTAACTTAATTAGCGACACGTGGATATCCCGCGGGCCCGATGCGGTCCCGCAAGATACCACGGGCGCACGGCGGATGCCTTGGCACAGGGAGCCGATGAAGGACGCGGCAAGCTGCGATAATCCCCGGCGAGGAGCACACATCCTTCGACCCGGGGGTCTCCGAATGGGCGAACCCATCCACAGAGGTGTGGATATCCCCGCCCCGAACACATAGGGGCGGGGAGGACAACCCGGGGAACTGAAACATCTAAGTACCCGGAGGAGAGGAAATCAATCTCGAGACTCCCCGAGTAGCGGCGAGCGAAAGGGGACCGATGGCCAAACCGTCGAGCGGGCATACCCGGCAGGGGTTCCGCCGACGGGGTTGCAGGGCCGCGCATCCGGGGGCTGCCGCCCCCGGGCGCAGGTCCGGCTGGGGAGCGGAACGGCATGGGAGGGCCGGCCGCAGCGGGTGACAGCCCCGTACGCGAACCCAGACCGGACGGCGCGACGCGGTCCCTGAGTAGGGCCGGGCACGTGAAACCCGGTCCGAACCTGGGTGGACCACCATCCAAGCCTGAGTACTACCCTGTGACCGATAGCGCACCAGTACCGTGAGGGAAAGGTGAAAAGCACCCCGGGAGGGGAGTGAAACAGTACCTGAAACCGTGCGCCCACGAGCAGTCGGAGCACCTATATGGTGTGACGGCGTGCCTTTTGTAGAATGAGCCAGCGAGTCGCTGGCGCGGGGCGAGGTTAACCGAAAGGGAGCCGGAGCGAAAGCGAGCCTTAACAGGGCGACTTGAGTCCCGCGCCGCGGACGCGAAGCCGGGTGAGCTATCCGTGGGCAGGCTGAAGCGGGGGTAAGACCCCGTGGAGGGCCGAACGCACGTCGGTTGAAAACGGCGGCGATGACCTGCGGATAGGGGTGAAAGGCCAATCAAACCCGGAGATATCTCGTTCTCCCCGAAATAGCTTTAGGGCTAGCGTCGCGCGTTCACCGCCGGAGGTAGAGCACCGGATGGACGAGGGGGCTTCGCCGCCTACCGAATCCAACCGAACTCCGAATGCCGGCGGCCCAGAGCGCGGCAGTCAGAGCATGTGGGCTAAGCTGTGTGCTCGAGAGGGAAACAGCCCGGACCGCCCGCTAAGGTCCCCAAGTTCCAGCCGAGTGGCAAAGGATGTGCGTCCGCCCAGACAACCAGGATGTTGGCTTAGAAGCAGCCATGCATTCAAAGAGTGCGTAACAGCTCACTGGTCGAGTGGACATGCGCCGACAATACACGGGGCTAAGCTGGACACCGAAGCGGCGGGATTTTGATTTTCAGAATCGGTAGGGGAGCTTCCCATGGGCGGGGAAGCCGCCGGGCGACCGGCGGTGGAGCGCATGGGAGTGAGAATGCTGGCATGAGTAGCGAGAGACGAGAGAGTAACTCGTCCGCCGTGAACCCGAGGTTTCCTGGGCAAGGCTAATCCTCCCAGGGTCAGTCGGGGGCTAAGGCGAGGCCGGGAGGCGTAGCCGACGCGCAGCAGGCAGACATTCCTGCACCGCGCACGCGGCGCTACGACCGACGGGGCGACGGATGGGGGTGGCTCGGCGGGGTTCTGGACGTCCCCGTGATGGAGCGCGGCCCGCGGACCAGGGAAATCCGGTCCGCACGAGGGCGAGGCTCCGGACGAAGCATCTGAGCGAAGCGAGTGAGCCCGAGGTCCCTAGAAAAACCCCTAGGCAGGCGCGTGCGCGCCCGTACCGCAAACCGACACAGGTGGGTGGGTAGAACATACCGAGGCGATCGGGTCAACCATGGTCAAGGAACTCGGCACAATGGCCCCGTAACTTCGGGAGAAGGGGTGCCCGCGCGTACGTGAACGGACTTGCTCCGGGAGCGGAGGCGGGCCGCAGTGGAGAGGCCCAAGCGACTGTTTACCAAAAACACAGGACTCTGCAGAAGCCGCAAGGCGACGTATAGGGTCTGACGCCTGCCCGGTGCCGGAAGGTCACGCGGAGGAGTTAGCGCATCGCGCGAAGCCCCGAAGCCAAGCCCCGGTAAACGGCGGCCGTAACTATAACGGTCCTAAGGTAGCGAAATTCCTTGTCGGGTAAGTTCCGACCTGCACGAAAGGCGCAACGACTTGGGCGCTGTCTCGACCATGGACCCGGTGAAATTGCACTGGTCGTGAAGATGCGACTTACCCGCGGAAGGACGGAGAGACCCCGTGAACCTTCACTGCAGCTTGGCATTGGCCGCTGGTCCCGCGTGTAGAGGATAGGCAGGAGGCATCGATCCGGAGGCGCCAGCCCCCGGGGAGCCGCCCTTGGAATACTGCCCTCGCGCGACCGGCGTCCTAACCCGAGGCCGTCAACCGGCTCGGGGACCGTGCCAGGCGGGCAGTTTGACTGGGGCGGTCGCCTCCTAAAGGGTAACGGAGGCGCGCGAAGGTCCGCTCGGGACGGTCGGCAACCGTCCTTTTGAATGCAAGAGTACAAGCGGGCTTGACTGCGAGGCCCACAAGCCGAGCAGGTGCGAAAGCAGGCTCTAGTGATCCGGCGGCCCCGAGTGGGTGGGCCGTCGCTCAACGGATAAAAGGTACTCCGGGGATAACAGGCTGATCTTGCCCAAGAGTCCACATCGACGGCAAGGTTTGGCACCTCGATGTCGGCTCATCGCATCCTGGGGCTGGAGCAGGTCCCAAGGGTACGGCTGTTCGCCGTTTAAAGCGGTACGCGAGCTGGGTTCAGAACGTCGTGAGACAGTTCGGTCCCTATCCTCCGTGGGCGCAGGAGAATCGATGGAGGCTGCCCCCAGTACGAGAGGACCGGGGTGGACGCACCTCCGGTGAACCGGTTGTCGACCAACGGCACGGCCGGGTAGCCGCGTGCGGCGCGGATAACCGCTGAAGGCATCTAAGCGGGAAGCCGTTCCAGGGATTAGTTCTCCTTCCGGTAAGGGCCCAGGTAGACTACCTGGTCGATAGACGGCAGGTGCAAGGCTGGCGACAGCCTCAGCCGAGCCGCACTAATCGCCCGAGCTCTTCCGGAACCGCACCTCGCGGCCCGCGGGAC
>NZ_QROG01000044.1:0-5077 GCF_003474585.1 Collinsella sp. AF39-11AT
TGCCTAGGCTAGCCCCTTGTCACACAAACTACCGAAGCCTCATAAAAGAAGATCTTAATGAGATTTATTCGCATCAAGGTCTTCCTTTAATGAACACTTGAGGAGATACGGCAGCTTATCTGCTCGATCGACACGTCAAATCACCTTAAATTTGGTCAAAATTACTGCTACTAAAAGAGTATCAGTACTCATATTTGCCGTTTTTTGGCCACGGCTCTTTATAGACACCCTGTACAGCGACGGTGGTAGATTTCGGAACGTGCCCGTCAGCCCCGTTCCGAAAAGCGAGCCGCATGCAACGGCCAAGCCACGACAGGCCCCGGGAGAGCGGGGACACCGGCTTAGGTTTATCGCGAGTTCCGCACGAACAGGAGGCCACTTAATGTGGCCTCCGTCGTGAGCAGGACTGTAGAGCAGGAAACCTAAGCCGGTGTCCCCGCTCTCCCGGGGCCGGCGGAATTTAGTTGTTCAGCATGCGGTCGAAGCTTCCCGAGTCGCCATCCCGATAGTCGGCGGTCATCAGAATCTCCTGCGGAATGCGCCCGCCTTCACGTAGCACATTGCGGAACTGCACGCGCGTGACCATGGGCAGATCCTTGATCGTCGCCGCCAAGTTCTGCGGCACGCCCTGGTTGGCAGCCGCGCGCTCGCACTCGCCGCCGGCCTTCACGCGACGCTTATGCTCGGCGAGCATGGCGCGGTACATACCGGCATGCAGGCGAATCTCAACCACATTGGCATTGCGAGCCTGCTCGACGATGCGCGCGCCCTCGCGGTCGATATCGCCCACGTAGTAGACGTAGTTAAAGCGATAGCCGATCTCGGCCAGATAATCGTCCAGGGCATGCGAGACGCTCGCCTTGCATCCGCCGCCAAAAATCACGCCGCCCACCTTGATGCCAAAGAGCTTGGCGTGCTTGCGGCCACGCAGCAGCCTGACGATCTCGTCGTAGGTGTCCAGGTTCTCGACCATAATGAACGGCTTATCGGCGCCCAGCGTAAAGAAACCCGTAAAGTGCACGGGGCGGTTGGGGGCGACCTTGATCGCCTGCATGCTGATGCCCTTTTCGGTCATGCGCCTTATCAGGCGCTCACCGTGCTTGCCGTCAAAAGCCTTCTCGTCGTTAAAAATCTGGTAGGCACGCTGGCGGCGCGAGGCAACCGGCGTATCGGCACCTCGGTTTTGCTCGATCCAAGCCTGGATGATTGCGATTTCCTCGGCAATCTTGCGGTTGGACATCTCGTTGTGCTGAGTGCGCTGCGGCGCCTTTTTGCCGTCCTTGCCCTCGACCTTAACAATTTGAGTCTGCTGTTCCTTGATCTTAGAGAGCGCCGTAGGCGTAGGGACAACTTTGAGCAGCTGCCTGCCCAAAACGCGGGCAAGGGCAAACGCCGATACCTCGCCGTGGACGGCCGACTCGGGCTGCTGGGTAGCACTATCAGCCGCGGCAGGCTCAGCCTGTGCATGAGGCTTACGCTTGGAATCTGCCCGGGTATTACGTTCCTGCTTGGGCGCAGACGAGCGCTTTTGCGGACGATCGGACTTGGCCTCCTTCGCCGGCTGGCGCTTGACCTGATCCACCGGAGTCTCGGCCTTCTCATCTCCGTTTTGTGTCGCTGTCTTCTCGGCCGCGGCCTCGGCATTTGAGCCACGACCGCCGCGGTGACGACGACGGCGGGGCTTGCCTGAGGCGCTCTCCCCCGCCTGCTTATCAGCGGTCTGTTGAGCTTTGACCTCAGTGTCAGCCGCAGGCTGCGACTCGGAAGGTTGCTGCTCGCGAGCCGCCGGCTCAACGGTTTTCTCGGTTTGTTCGGCCTTCTCGTCCTGGGTGGTCGAAACCGACTCGCCCTTCTCCTGACGCTTTACGGGATACGCACGTCCCGCAAAACCACGTCCGGGACGGCATGAACCCGGAGCCTTCTTGGCAGACTCCTCAACATCGTCTGCAACCTCAGAAGACTCTTCAACCTCACGCGCGGCATCCTGCTGTGCAGCCTTAAAGTGAGCACCGCGACGGCGCTTGGGCTCTTGGGCCTCCACGGGCTTTTGATCCCTCGTGGGCTTCTGCGACTCGGCAGCAACCTCGGTCTCAACAGCCTCGGCATCCGTCTCGCCCTTTCGAGCAACGGCGCGACGGAAGCGCTCCTGCTGGGCGCGGCGCTGTGCATCGCGCTTGCCGCCCCCGCCAAAACCGCCGCGTCCTGCCTTGGCCGTAAAGGCACGCACGACGTTCTCATCGAGCAACTCATCGGTATCGACATGCTCACGCGGAGCAACTTCTTCCACAGCAGGCACGTCAGCGAAATCCTCGACGACAAAATCTTCGACGGACTCGGCAGGCTGCTCCTGGGCATCGCGGATCTCGGCATTGATGGTATAGAACGCCGGGCGCCCGTTAATGCCGCTGCCCTCGATCTTGGTAACAATCTTTGCCGCGATGAGTTCGTCGCGCATCACCTTGGTGTTGCATTCCTTATCGACGGAACGGAAAATCTGCGCCAGCGCGCTCGACTTGATCTTGAGCGCCTTGCGGCAGAGCAGGTCGTAGGCAACCAGCTTGGCGCGCTCGGCAGAAAGCGACGTCTTGCTGCTCAGGCGCTCAGCCAAAGCATCGACATTGTTTTGATTATCGGAATATACCGTCTTGGCCACGGGGCCCCTTTCATATGTACACATATACGTCTATATGGTACAACGCGCGCCCTTATTCACGCAAAACATCTGCGAGAACGCCCTTGCACCACCTGTTATCACAAGAAAAAAGACCGGGTCCGCTTGATTGCGGACCCGGTCTTTCCGAGTCAAATAGATGGGAGATTCAACCCGTCCGACCGACTACGCCTTAGCGGCCTCGGCGTCGGCAGAAGCCTCAGCGGCAGCGGCGCGACCGTACTCGGCCTTGCCCATCTCGGACCACTCGGGCTCCTCGTCGGGCATGGAGCCGGCCTCCTTGCCGAAGAACTCCTTGAGACAGTTGACGGCAACGATGAGGCCCAGGACCATCAGCAGGACGGCGAAAACGAGCTGCAGGCCCTTGGTGGCGGCGACGGAGACGGCGGCCGTGGTGGCGGTAGCCGGGATGGTGCCGAAGAAGCCGTAAGCCTGGACAGCGGTCATGCAGCCCATGGCGCTCTGGACCAGCGAGGTGAAGGTGCAGCAGAGCAGGAAGGCGACGGGCACGTAGAGCATCCAGCCCTTGCGGCCGGTGCACTTGCAGAACACGGCGAGGGTGATCATGGTCATGCCGCCGAGCAGCTGGTTGGAAGCACCAAAGAGCGGCCAGATGTTGGCATAGCCGCCAAAGGCGAGGGCGAGACCGGGAAGCAGGGTGACGACCGTGGCGAACCAGGGGTTGCCGAGAACCTTCATGTAGCCGGCCTTGGACTCGATGGCCAGGGCGTCGTTGGTCTGGGCAAAGAACTCGGAGAACGAGGTGCGGGCGATGCGGGCGACGGCATCGAGCGAGGTCAGGGCCAGAGCGGAGACGTTCATGGTCATGAAGACGGTAGCGAGCGTGCCGTCAACACCGAAGGCCTGCATACCGCGGGAGATACCAGCGGCGAAGATCTGGAACGGGGTGGAAGCGACGCCGGCGTTGAGGGCACCAGTGCCGGCGGTGTTCATATCGGAGAACATGATGCCGGCGACGATGATGGCAAGGATGCCGACGAAGGACTCGACGATCATGGCGCCATAACCGACCTTGACGGCGTCCTGCTCCTTCTCGACCTGCTTGGAGGAGGTACCAGAAGAAACGAGGCTGTGGAAGCCGGAGAGGGCACCGCAGGCAACGGAAACAAACAGGACTGGGAACATCATGCCAGAAGCGCTGGAGAAGCCGGTAAAGGCCGGAGCGGTGATGGTGGCCTGGCCGTTAACACCCAGGACGACGATACCGAGGACAGCGCAGGCGATCATGACGATCATCATGATGGAAGTGAGGTAGTCGCGAGGGGTCTTGAGCATCTGGATGGGCATGGCGCCAGCAAAGACCAGGTAGACCATGACAACGGCGAACCACTGGAACTTGTCCAGGTAGACCGGGAACTGCATGCCGACGGCAAACATGAGAACCATGAGCACCACGCCAGTGACAAACTCGGCAGCGCCGGTGAGGTTGAACTTCTTCTGGGCCCAACCAAAGGCGATAGCGACGAAGGTGAACAGGATGGAGATGGTACCAGCGCAGCCGGCGGCATAGGACTTGGTGAAGTCGATAGCACCGGTGGCAGCGCCAGAAGCGTCAACGACCGAGGTGAACATGAACGTCTTGCAGACCATGTCGGTGAAAGCGGCGATGACGATGATGCAGAACAGCCAGCAGAACAGCAGGAACAGGCGACGGCCGGTCTTGCCGATGTATTTCTCGATGAGCTGGGCCAGGGACTTGCCGTTGTTCTTCATCGAAGCGTACAGAGCACCAAAGTCGTGGACGGCGCCAAAGAAGATGCCGCCGACGAGGACCCAGAGCACGACGGGCAGCCAGCCAAAGGCCATGGCGACGATCGTACCCGTGACAGGGCCAGCACCGCAGATCGAGCTGAACTGGTGCGAGAACGCGGTAAAGGCGGAGACGGGCGAGAAGCTCTTGCCGTCCTTCATGCGCTTGGCCGGCGTGAGGGCCTCTTTGTCAACGCCCCACTTGTTGGCCAGCCAGCGGCCGTAGCCCAGATAGCCACAGGCGAGCACCGCCGCGGCCACAACCATGAGCAAAACTCCGTTCATTACATTTCCTCCTCTAAAAAGAACTTCCTAGACATAAAAAATGAGGGCCGTCGGTTGCGCTCGACGGCCCTCATCTTCATCAGCCGCCCGTTATCGTACGGGCTAGCTGTATGTGCTAACCCGCATCAGATAATTACTACGCTGATAATGTTTAGCTGATGCGTGAACATGTCTAAGAAATCCTCTTCAATCATGATGTGAACGATCCGTGCGTGTTCACATCCCCCAGTGGTTGAAAAGGAGTATGAAACTTTAGTTACCTAAAGTCAACGCAAATTTGTAATGGATTTTCAACTTTTTTGAATTTCTCGTTATAAAACGCCACTGACCTCGGACTTTACCCAACAAAAG
>NZ_QROG01000045.1:0-4125 GCF_003474585.1 Collinsella sp. AF39-11AT
GCTGGGCCTATGCCGGAATCTCTCCCACAGAAACCACCGAAGAGCCTTAAAACTCATCGAGTTCGGCCTGCCCCAGCAGGTCGTTGACGTACTTGACCTTGGTGTCGTCCGCCTCGACGATCTGGCGAATGGCCTCATCGATCGGGGTGGAGTCGGGCACGAACAGCAGCTGAATAAGGAGCGGCAGATTCATATTGGTCACCAGGTGCGTGTTGGGGCGCGTCTGGGCGATCTTGGTGAACTCGTTGTTGACGCTGCCGCCAAAGAGGTCGGTGCAAACGACGACCTCATCGTCCGCGGCAAAGCCGTCCAGAATCGCTGCGGCCTCCTTGACCAGGTCCTCGTTTCCGTCGACATACATAGACAGCGCATGGACGTTCTCGCGCTCGCCCGAGAGTAGCCCAATGCTCTCGACGATTCCGGACGCAAAATGAGCATGGGATGCAACGATAAACTGCCTCATTCGATTCCCCTTTCTTGCGAACTTCGGCATAAAAATGCCCGGACGCATGCGCCCGGGCAGGGTGCTTCTTGATCAGTAGCTAATTTGTCGCCGATTAGTAATCGAACTGGTGATAGTAGCGACGGTAGTTGAGGTTGTGCTTGGTGACCGTCTCGTAGTAAGCGGCAAGGCGATCGGTGATCAGCGAGGAGAGGATCCACGGAGACACGATGACGCGGAACTCGTCGTCAAGGCCCGGGATGGCGAACTCGGCGGTGTCGATGATGTTGATGTCGGTGTCGCCGGTCACGCCGCGGGTCAGGAACGCGCGGACGCGCTCGTCGAGCTTGCGGTTCTCGTCCTCGCCCATGAACAGGAACACGGGGACGCCGGGCTCCACGAGCTCGAGGGTGCCGTGGAAGAAGTCGGCCGAGGTGATGTAGCGGGTGCGCTTCCACTGCATCTCCTCGAGGATGCACATCGAGAACAGGATCGTCTCGCCCCACAGGGCGCCGGAGCCGATGAACATGGTGTAGGGGGCCAGGGCGTACTTCTTGGCGAGCTCCTCGGCGCGCGGCTCGAAGCGCTTGCGGATGTCGACCAGGTGGGTCCAAACGTCCTTGGTCTGCTCGATGAACTTATCGAACTGCGGGAAGCAGCCGCGGCGGTTGAGCAGGCGCAGGCCGAAGCAGTCGGCGAGGTAGTAGCCCATCTCGCAGCCGCCGTTACCGTGATCGGAAGCCATCTTGACGCAGTTCTCGGCACCCACAGCCTGGCCGATGGGGCCCTCGGGCTTGGTCATGGCGTAGACGCGCACGCCCATGTCCTTCATCTTCTTGACGGCCTCGAGGACCTCGGGGGTGGTGCCGGACTCGGAGGCGGTGAGCACGACGGACTTCTCGGTCATGCGCTTGTGGCCCATGACGTTCCACTCGGCGGCGTGGATCAGGTAGACCTCGAGGTCGCGGTCGCCGAACTTGTTCATGAGGTACTCGAGCTGCATGAGCTCGTCCCAGGTGCCGCCGACGCCCATCAGGAACACGGCGTCGTAGCCCTCGTCGGCGACCTTGTCGGCGAGCGCGGTCATCTTCTTGCCGGCCTCGTAGACGTTCTTGCCGTCCTCGACGTAGCCCTCCTGGCTAAAGTGCATGATCTCGATCTTCTCGGTTTCCTTCATGGCTTTTCCTTTCTGTCCTGCACGCGAATCTATACATCGCGTTTCTTTTCGATACCAATTATAGACATACACCTAACGTGTTTTTAATACCACTTTTCAATCTGCCCCAATCCTCGGTGAACGGTCGAAATTCTCTGGTGAGTGGTATTAAATTAGAATTTGATGTATAGCTAACGCCCCTGGCGTCTCCCTTGTGTGACAAAGAACAGCGTTCCTACCAGCGCAATAATGGTCGATGCCCCAAACAATACCGTCTGGACGCCCAAAGCCTCCGCCAAAAACGGAGCCGCCAGCAGCGGCACCACGCCGGCACTCATCAGGCCAAAACGCACAAAGCCGGTAATGCGCCCCAGGTATTTGATGTCTGCGCGCTCCTGAATCAAGATCATTTGCAGCGGCTCCAGGAACCCCCAGGCCAGACCGTTAATCGCCTGACCGATAATCGCGACCCCCAGCATATCGGTGCCCACGTACACCATGGACCCAATGCCCACGGCCATGAGCGCGCCGAGCAGCAATCGTAGGTTGACATGGCGAGCAGAAAGCTTGGTCAGGATGAACGCGCCCACCGAGGAAGTGAGGCCCACGACCGAGGACAGCCAGCCCAGCCAGACGATATCCACGTTGAGCACATCACGGTAGAACAACGACTCCAGCGAATCGAACGCGCCGAACGCAAAGAAACCCAAAAAGCCCGAGATAAAGATGAGGCGCAGGTCGTGGTCGCGAAACGTAAGTCGCGCACCCTCGGCCATGCCGCCCAGAATACCGCCCTTCGGCTTCTCCCCTTTTGCGGGAACAACACACTCGTGGCAGCCCAAGGAGAGCACGGCCGCCACACCCATCATGCCCGCCATGAGCAGATAGACCGATTGCGTGGCAAAACAGCTCACGATGGCACCACCGAGCAGCGGGCCAGCGGTATAGGCGATATTGCTGTAAAACACCATGAGACCGTTCACGCGGGTACGGCCCTCGGTGGTCGACTCTAGGTATCCCGGAAACGCATGCGTGCAGGTGTTGATAAAACCGCCCGCAAGTCCCAAGACACACGCGGCAAACACAAGCCCGGGGACAGACAACGGCGCCAACCCCACGCCAAGCGAAAGCACCGCCGTAATCACGCACGTCACAAACGACGTCCGACGCGGTCCAAAGCGATCGATGACCGAGCCCGACACCATATTGCCCACCGACGTCATAAGATTGCGCACGAGCGTAATGGCGGCAACCAAAAAGGCCGTGCCAGCCAGATCATACGTGGCCGCACCGATAAGCCCCAAAAAGTAGACCGCGTTGTTGGCGCACCACTGCAGGGACTCAATAAGAATCAGCCTGACCTCTGCCGGCGTCAGGCGCATTTCTTCGCGATCCTTCGCGAACATACGAACTCCTTCTATACAAAAAGGGGATGGAGGGCATAGGCCCGCTCCATCCCCTTTCCAGGTTGCAACGAAAATCTATGCAGCCGGGCCCTTACGCCAGCACGCCGAAGAACGCGCCGACGATGCCCACGACCATGGTGGCCACGATCAGCACCATGGGGTTGATCTTCTTGGACAGCAGCCAGTAGTACAGCCAGAAGGCGAGCATGCCGAGCATGCCGGGCATGATGCCGTCCAGGATGTCCTGGAGGGTCTGGGCGTCCTCGCCCGAGCCGATGGCCACCGGGATGCTGGCCCAGAACATGTCCTTGCACATGGCGCCCACGACCATGACGCCCACGATTCCCACGCAGGTCATGATCTTCTGCATGAGGCCGGTCCTCTGGGCCTCGTCCAGGAAGCCCACGCCCAGCTCGTAGCCCTTGACGGCGCCCCAGACGCGCAGCGCGAAGCCGGGGACGTTGTAGATGAGCAGGAAGGCGATGGGGCCGAAGGGGTTGCCGGCCTGGCACAGGCTGATGCCCACCGCGGCGGCGACCACGCGCAGCGTCGACAGGAAGATGGAGTCGCCGATGCCGGACAGCGGGCCCATGAGGGCGGCCTTGACGTCGTTGACGCTCTCGGGCTCGATCTCGCCGCGGGCGACCTTCTCCTCCATGGCCATCGCGATGCCGCCGACGAACGGGGCGAACTGGACGGTGATGTTGAAGAACGCGCAGTGGCGGTGCAGGGCCTCGGCGTAGTCGTCGGGGCGGCCGGCGTAGATCTTCTTGAGCATGTTGGCGACCATCAGGCAGAAGGCGATGTTCATCTGCTTGTAGTAGGTCCAGGAGAACTCCATGCCCAGGGCGCCGGTGTTGAGGGCGCTCTTGACGAGGTCGGAGCGCGTGATCTTGTTCTCGGGACTAGAAGTCATCGTCCTCATCCCCTTCCGCGGAGAGCTGGGGCTGGGCTCCGCCCAGGCCGAGCAGGTCGAACTTGTCGATGCCGATGATGATGGCGATCAGGGCGACGCCCAGGACGGGCACGTTGGCGTAGGAGCACAGCAGGAAGCCCAGGAAGTAGAAGGGCACGAGCTGCTTGGTGAGCACCAGGCGGCCGAGCATGGCGAAGCCCATGGC
>NZ_QROG01000046.1:0-3678 GCF_003474585.1 Collinsella sp. AF39-11AT
GCTGGGCCTATGCCGGAATCTCTCCCACAGAAACCACCGAAGAGCCACATTTTATTGGGCAATCGCCTCGGGACCGACGATCCCGCATGCTTCCGTTGCGGCGCGTCTCGCCCGCCGTTAGGGCTTACATTGTTGCAATTGGGACGTTCGTCCTGTCTTTTGGCAGGTCGGCGGCGTATCCTTATAACCTACAACAAAGCGAGAAAGGTTCTGTATGGATCGAAACGAACTCGACCCCAGCGTCCCCAGCGCCACGGAGGTCAAGAAGATCCCCCTCATCATTAAGGTGTACGCTGTCCTGTGCATCCTTTCCGGCGTGGGCACGCTCCCGTCGGTCGCTGCCTTTATGTGGCAGGTCATCACGGCACTTGTTAACGGCAACGCCACCGAAAAGCTCGGCGACAACACGCTCGTCGCAGTCGGCCTTATCGTCGCCGGCATCATGCTCTCTGCGGCAAGTGCCGTCATCCTAATCATCTTTGGCCTGGACCTTATCAAAAACCAGCGCCGCAACGCCGCCCGCCTGTCCTACATCCTTATTGCATTCACCGTCGTCGAGCTTTTGGTCGACGTGATGCTCCAGGGCATCGGGCCCTTCCTGCTGCGTCCCGCGATCCAGCTCGGCATCCTCGTCGCACTTTCGGCAACCGTCGACCCCACGCTTCGTCAGGAGCGCGAACTGCAGCGCCGCCTGCAGGAGATGCTCGACCGCGACGCCGCCGCCGAGGGCATGCTCGGGCGCGATGAAACCGGCGAAGGCTACATCAAGCTCAACTACTTCAACCTGTTCTGGGTATTCTTTGTCTGCTGCGTGCTCGGCCTGATCGCCGAGGACATCTGGCACATGACGGTCGACGACCCGGGCGTCTACCAGAACCGCGCCGGCATGCTGTTTGGTCCCTTCAGTCCCATCTACGGATTTGGCGCCGTGCTCATGACCATGGTGCTTAACCGCTTCTACAAAAAGAACCCCATCATCATTTTCCTGGTGAGCGCCCTGCTCGGCGCCAGCTTTGAGGTGTTCGTGGGCTGGTTTATGCAGACCGCGTTTGGCGTGGTCTCGTGGAGCTACTCGCACATAACGCTGTTCGGTTTGCCCGATCCGCTCGTGGTCCTCACGGGCGGACGCACCTGCACGGGCTTCGCCTGCCTGTGGGGCCTGGGCGGCCTCATCTGGATCAAGCTGCTGCTGCCGAGGCTGCTTAAGCTTATCAACAAGATCCCCTGGAAGAGCCGCTACTCGGCCACCGTCATCTTTACCGTTATCATGCTGGTCGACGGCGTCATGACGCTGCAGTCGCTCGACTACTGGTACCAGCGCGTTAACGGCACGGAGCCGGACATTCCCGTCGCACAGTTCTACGGAGAGCACTTCGATAACGAGTACATGGAAAACCGCTTCCAGAGCATGACCATGAGCCCCAAGGATGCGACGCGCGTGTAGCGCTCACCGCGCCCAAAACGCAAAATGCCCGCCGGTATCACACGTACCGGTGGGCATTTTTATAAACGATACTTCTATCGACGCAAGCCTCTACGCCTCGCGCTCGACCTCACTCACGCATTCGTTCTTGATGGTGCCAACGAGCGCCTGCAGCGCATCGACCACGTGCGGGCGAATGTCCCCGCCGATAAGCACGAGCATGATGTCGTCACCTACGGCAAGCTCGCCGCTTGCCAGCCACACGCGCACATAGCCGATACCCGGCATCGCGCGCGTGGCCTCGATAGCAGACCGTACCTTTTCGGCGTCGTAGTCAAAGACCATGCCGCCCACCCTGTGGCCTGGCGCCACGCCATCGGTCTCGACTCCGCGCACCTCGGCCTTGGGCGTCGCGCGCACCACACCGTTATGCGTCAGATACATCCCACAGCCTGCCGCCGAAGCATCGGCCTTGGCCTCGCGCAGCCAAGCATCAATCGAAGGCATCAATTTGCCACTCTCGAGCATCATTTCTCCCTTACCGTCGTCGAGTAGCCAATTTGGGACGGGGCCTTTTTAGCTACTCTCGAACAACTTATTCCTCGACCGGCGTGAGCACCATGACGGCGCGCGTGTTGCTCAGCGACAGCGAACGGCAGGTCACGAGCGTTACAACCTTAGTTGCCGAAGCGGCACGATCGGTGGCATCGCTCGCCACGGCAGAGGCACCATCGAGCATCTCGGACAGGTAGTTCTTGAGCCCATCGTCGCCCTCAAAATTGGTCGTGCGCGCCTTGGCATACGTGTCCTCGACCACCTTGGTCGCCAGCGGACGCAGCTTATACGTCGCATCGCGCGTGATGTAGTACACATATTCAATGCTATCGAACGTCGCCTGATCAGTGGTGTCCGAAATCACGTTGAACATCGACCCGTCGTTCATATGGTGACCGTAGATCGTGGTCTGCTGGTCGACCATTCCCGGCGCGGTGTCATCGCTATCCAGGAAAATGGCACCGGACGCGTTAGCCGTTCCGTCGAACAGCGTGTTGAGGTATTTGGAGTTGTTGTTGGTCTGCACCACGGGATAGTTGATGTTGGTTCCCGGCACGTAAATCCAACCCACAATCTCGGGGTTCGTCTGAGCAAGCGCATCAAAGTCGATAATCGGCACGCCGCTGGCATCCTTATCGCTTACATATTGCTTCTCGATTTTCTGATACGAATCGCTCGCCTGCTTATAGCCAATCTGGGCATTAATAAAAATAGCGGCGGCGGCGACAATCAGACCGATACCGATGATGATGAGCAGAATGGGAATAATGGAGCGGCGCTTTTTGCGCGGCGGCTCGGTGCAATCCGACGGCGCGGCATGCGATGAAGACCGGGGCGGCTTCTTAGCGGAGCTATAAGACGAAGGACGATATGCGGCCGGCGCGTCCTGTCGACGATGCGTCGCCGGTGTCACGGGGCGCGGCGCGCGCGGCTGCTGAGGAGAGGATGTCCGACCCTGCTGTGCCGCACGGGCAGCACCTGGCTTCGACGGATCGGGAATCTGAGAAGCCTTGAATCGTTTTCCCTGATAATCGGACATGGCTCTCCTTATACTGCGGTGAAACGGCGGAACGCTTAGGCGTCAGCCATCTCCTGCTTCATCTTCTCGATAACCTTGCGGTACTCGGGGTCGCAAGCACCCAGAATCTGTGTGGCATAGATGGCGGCGTTCTTGGCGCCGTTGATGGCAACGCAGGCCACGGGCACGCCCGAAGGCATCTGCACCATCGATAGCAGCGAATCCATGCCGCCCAGGTCACTCGTCTTCATAGGCACGCCGATAACCGGCAGCGGCGTAAAGGCAGCCACGACACCACCCAGGTGAGCGGCCTTGCCGGCGGCGGCGATAATCACCTTGATGCCGCGATCGGCAGCAGTCGAAGCCCACTCGTGGACCTTCGCCGGCGTGCGGTGTGCGCTCGCGATCACGAGCTCATAGGGCACACCCAGTGCCTCGAGCTCGGCGGTGCAGCCTTCCATAACGCCCAGATCGGACTTGGAACCCATGATGATCCCGACAACCGGCTTTTGATCTGCCATAAACATAGACCTCCTGTTGAGAGCGGTGACGCAGCGAATCCGCGACCCTTAACTACTGAGAGTAGTATAGCTGCTCCCGTCCCTGCGGTCTTTGTGGTGGCGGCTGAGCCTTTCCCTCGGGAACTGGGCTTCGCGAAGTTTCCCGAGGGAAAGGCTCAGCC
>NZ_QROG01000047.1:0-3194 GCF_003474585.1 Collinsella sp. AF39-11AT
AATGATAGCAATCATTCATCCGATCCAAACAAGAAGAATTCACTTATTAATGAGTGAGGAGCATCTGATCGCGAGCACAGTCAACTACTGTGCCGCGGTATGAGATACCCGAATTGCGACATACGAGCGCTATTCATGATATCGATTAATTTAACTTAATTAGCGACACGTGGATATCCCGCGGGCCCGATGCGGTCCCGCAAGATACCACGGGCGCACGGCGGATGCCTTGGCACAGGGAGCCGATGAAGGACGCGGCAAGCTGCGATAATCCCCGGCGAGGAGCACACATCCTTCGACCCGGGGGTCTCCGAATGGGCGAACCCATCCACAGAGGTGTGGATATCCCCGCCCCGAACACATAGGGGCGGGGAGGACAACCCGGGGAACTGAAACATCTAAGTACCCGGAGGAGAGGAAATCAATCTCGAGACTCCCCGAGTAGCGGCGAGCGAAAGGGGACCGATGGCCAAACCGTCGAGCGGGCATACCCGGCAGGGGTTCCGCCGACGGGGTTGCAGGGCCGCGCATCCGGGGGCTGCCGCCCCCGGGCGCAGGTCCGGCTGGGGAGCGGAACGGCATGGGAGGGCCGGCCGCAGCGGGTGACAGCCCCGTACGCGAACCCAGACCGGACGGCGCGACGCGGTCCCTGAGTAGGGCCGGGCACGTGAAACCCGGTCCGAACCTGGGTGGACCACCATCCAAGCCTGAGTACTACCCTGTGACCGATAGCGCACCAGTACCGTGAGGGAAAGGTGAAAAGCACCCCGGGAGGGGAGTGAAACAGTACCTGAAACCGTGCGCCCACGAGCAGTCGGAGCACCTATATGGTGTGACGGCGTGCCTTTTGTAGAATGAGCCAGCGAGTCGCTGGCGCGGGGCGAGGTTAACCGAAAGGGAGCCGGAGCGAAAGCGAGCCTTAACAGGGCGACTTGAGTCCCGCGCCGCGGACGCGAAGCCGGGTGAGCTATCCGTGGGCAGGCTGAAGCGGGGGTAAGACCCCGTGGAGGGCCGAACGCACGTCGGTTGAAAACGGCGGCGATGACCTGCGGATAGGGGTGAAAGGCCAATCAAACCCGGAGATATCTCGTTCTCCCCGAAATAGCTTTAGGGCTAGCGTCGCGCGTTCACCGCCGGAGGTAGAGCACCGGATGGACGAGGGGGCTTCGCCGCCTACCGAATCCAACCGAACTCCGAATGCCGGCGGCCCAGAGCGCGGCAGTCAGAGCATGTGGGCTAAGCTGTGTGCTCGAGAGGGAAACAGCCCGGACCGCCCGCTAAGGTCCCCAAGTTCCAGCCGAGTGGCAAAGGATGTGCGTCCGCCCAGACAACCAGGATGTTGGCTTAGAAGCAGCCATGCATTCAAAGAGTGCGTAACAGCTCACTGGTCGAGTGGACATGCGCCGACAATACACGGGGCTAAGCTGGACACCGAAGCGGCGGGATTTTGATTTTCAGAATCGGTAGGGGAGCTTCCCATGGGCGGGGAAGCCGCCGGGCGACCGGCGGTGGAGCGCATGGGAGTGAGAATGCTGGCATGAGTAGCGAGAGACGAGAGAGTAACTCGTCCGCCGTGAACCCGAGGTTTCCTGGGCAAGGCTAATCCTCCCAGGGTCAGTCGGGGGCTAAGGCGAGGCCGGGAGGCGTAGCCGACGCGCAGCAGGCAGACATTCCTGCACCGCGCACGCGGCGCTACGACCGACGGGGCGACGGATGGGGGTGGCTCGGCGGGGTTCTGGACGTCCCCGTGATGGAGCGCGGCCCGCGGACCAGGGAAATCCGGTCCGCACGAGGGCGAGGCTCCGGACGAAGCATCTGAGCGAAGCGAGTGAGCCCGAGGTCCCTAGAAAAACCCCTAGGCAGGCGCGTGCGCGCCCGTACCGCAAACCGACACAGGTGGGTGGGTAGAACATACCGAGGCGATCGGGTCAACCATGGTCAAGGAACTCGGCACAATGGCCCCGTAACTTCGGGAGAAGGGGTGCCCGCGCGTACGTGAACGGACTTGCTCCGGGAGCGGAGGCGGGCCGCAGTGGAGAGGCCCAAGCGACTGTTTACCAAAAACACAGGACTCTGCAGAAGCCGCAAGGCGACGTATAGGGTCTGACGCCTGCCCGGTGCCGGAAGGTCACGCGGAGGAGTTAGCGCATCGCGCGAAGCCCCGAAGCCAAGCCCCGGTAAACGGCGGCCGTAACTATAACGGTCCTAAGGTAGCGAAATTCCTTGTCGGGTAAGTTCCGACCTGCACGAAAGGCGCAACGACTTGGGCGCTGTCTCGACCATGGACCCGGTGAAATTGCACTGGTCGTGAAGATGCGACTTACCCGCGGAAGGACGGAGAGACCCCGTGAACCTTCACTGCAGCTTGGCATTGGCCGCTGGTCCCGCGTGTAGAGGATAGGCAGGAGGCATCGATCCGGAGGCGCCAGCCCCCGGGGAGCCGCCCTTGGAATACTGCCCTCGCGCGACCGGCGTCCTAACCCGAGGCCGTCAACCGGCTCGGGGACCGTGCCAGGCGGGCAGTTTGACTGGGGCGGTCGCCTCCTAAAGGGTAACGGAGGCGCGCGAAGGTCCGCTCGGGACGGTCGGCAACCGTCCTTTTGAATGCAAGAGTACAAGCGGGCTTGACTGCGAGGCCCACAAGCCGAGCAGGTGCGAAAGCAGGCTCTAGTGATCCGGCGGCCCCGAGTGGGTGGGCCGTCGCTCAACGGATAAAAGGTACTCCGGGGATAACAGGCTGATCTTGCCCAAGAGTCCACATCGACGGCAAGGTTTGGCACCTCGATGTCGGCTCATCGCATCCTGGGGCTGGAGCAGGTCCCAAGGGTACGGCTGTTCGCCGTTTAAAGCGGTACGCGAGCTGGGTTCAGAACGTCGTGAGACAGTTCGGTCCCTATCCTCCGTGGGCGCAGGAGAATCGATGGAGGCTGCCCCCAGTACGAGAGGACCGGGGTGGACGCACCTCCGGTGAACCGGTTGTCGACCAACGGCACGGCCGGGTAGCCGCGTGCGGCGCGGATAACCGCTGAAGGCATCTAAGCGGGAAGCCGTTCCAGGGATTAGTTCTCCTTCCGGTAAGGGCCCAGGTAGACTACCTGGTCGATAGACGGCAGGTGCAAGGCTGGCGACAGCCTCAGCCGAGCCGCACTAATCGCCCGAGCTCTTCCGGAACCGCACCTCGCGGCCCGCGGGAC
>NZ_QROG01000048.1:0-2950 GCF_003474585.1 Collinsella sp. AF39-11AT
AAACATCTCGGGCGACTCGGCTCCGTTGCAGCTTGGAAGCAAGGCAGGGGCGATCCAGGCCGATTTGGGCGCCCTGCTCTCGGTGGCGCGGGCAGGTGGCGAGTAACGCGGAGCGGTAGACGCGCAATGAGGTTTTAGCCGCAGCCTCCGAACGAGAGGGCTCGGAGGCTGGTATTCCTGAATCGCAGGTCACGATGGGTTATCGGAATCGCGAAGAGCGGATACCGCCAGTAAGCCCCCTTCGGAATAGGCGTTGAGCAGCTCCTGGGCATGGGTGAACTCGGGGCCTCGTCTCCAGCCGAGCAGGCGGTTGACGGCCAGATTGCCCTGGACGTTGTGGACGAAGAGCAGGAAGGCGTCTTCGCGTGAAAGCCCTGTTTTCTCCATGACCCAGGGAACCATCTGCTCCGCTCCGCGTTCTATGACGCGCTGGGCTACGCGAGCGTATGAGTCGCTGTCCGAATAAAGCAGGCGATAATCGTCGTCTGCCGGCGGACGCTGGCAAAGCGTTGCCGATTCAACCCCCTCAAGCGGGGGAGCCGCTGCCAATGCCTCGTCGATAAGCGCATCGAGCAGCGCGTACTTATCCTCGTAATGCAGATAGAACGTTCCCCGGTTGATCTCGGCGCGGCGGCAGATGTCCGCCACCGTCATCTTCGCGAAGCCGACCTCGGCCAGCAGCGCGAAGAACGCCTCCTGTATGACCGAGAGGGTGTAGCGCCGCCGGCGGTCGATCTTGGTTTCTCCCATCGCCTCTCCAATCTGAGTCGTTTGACAATGTCCAGTAGCTGTTCGTTTATCGACAGGTGCACGCGTTTGTTCATTGCCCCTGCGAAAATCAACAAGGATACTGTTTATAGACACCTGTTTTTTATAGCTGAAAGGGAGCACGGATGACCCTGTGCGAGAAGCTCGGCATCGGGCTTGTCAGCCGATCGTTTTCCCATCGGGCCGTCTATCGAAACGGCGGCACGTCATACGATTTGAGCGATTGCGAGCCTGCTGCTTGCAAGCAAGATATCGAGGCTTTTGCCCGCAAGGTGGGGAAGGCTGATTGCGTGTTTACGGGAGAGGCAGGTAGGCAGGCGTTATGAGCATCTGCATCAAAAATCAGATTCAGAATATGAATATCGTCATCGGCTGCACGGTGGGGTGTCCATATTGCTATGCCCGTAACAATGTGAAACGTTGGCATATGATTGACGACTTCGCTGATCCTGCGTTCTTCCCGAGCAAGCTCAAGATGATGGAAAAGAAACGCCCGCAGAACTTTCTCCTTACCGGCATGAGCGATCTCTCCGGGTGGAAGCTGGAATGGCGAGACGAGGTATTTGCAAAGATCCATGAGAATCCACAGCATCAGTTCCTGTTCCTGACCAAGAGACCCGATTTGCTGGATTTAGATACCGACCTGGAAAACGCATGGTTCGGCGTTACGGTGACGAGGAAAGCGGAGCTGTGGCGTATCGACGCCCTTCGGAAAAACGTCAAAGCAAATCACTTCTTCGTTACTTTTGAGCCGCTATTCGACGATCCCGGTACGGTCGACCTTTCCGGAATCAACTGGATCGTCGTCGGTACCATGACCGGGGCGCAGAGCAGGAAGGTTCATACGGAACCGGAGTGGGCATGGTCTTTGACGGACCAGGCGCACGCGCTTGGCATTCCAATGTTTATGAAGGAAGACCTCGTCTCTGTCATAGGGGACGAAAACATGATTCAGGAATTGCCGGAAGAATTCGAAAGAGTGCTGGAGGTGCAGAGAACATGGCGGAAGTGATCGATGGAATCCTCATCAATGAGGTGGAAGCAAAGAACATCATGACCAAGTCCAGCCTGCCGGTAGGCGGCTACTCGGTCAATCCCTATGTAGGCTGCACGCATGCCTGCAAGTATTGCTATGCCTCCTTTATGAAGCGCTTTACCGGACACAAGGAGGAATGGGGCACCTTTCTTGATGTGAAGCATTGGCCGGAAATCAAGAATCCGAAGAAATACGCTGGACAGCGGGTGGTTATCGGTTCTGTGACGGATGGCTACAATCCACAGGAGGAGCGATTCGGGAATACCAGGAAACTCCTGGAGCAGCTGATTGGCAGCGATGCAGATATTCTGATCTGCACAAAGTCCGATCTTGTGGTACGGGATATCGATCTGCTGAAGAGGCTTGGACGAGTGACCGTTTCATGGTCGATCAACACGCTGGATGAGAACTTCAAGAACGATATGGACTCCGCGTCGAGCATCGAGCGTCGTATCGCTGCTATGAAGCAGGTGTATGACGAAGGTATCCGTACGGTCTGCTTCGTGTCCCCGGTATTTCCCGGCATCACGGATTTTGAGATGATTTTTGAGCGAGTAAAGGATCGGTGCGATTTGTTTTGGCTCGAAAATCTCAATCTTCGGGGTGGTTTCAAAAAAACGATCCTGGATTATATCGCCGAGAAACATCCCAATCTCGTACCGCTTTACGATGAGATCTATAACAAGCGCAACCGTAGCTATTTTGAAGCGCTTGAAGTAAAAGCCGAGGAAATGGCCAAGAAGTACGATTGCCCCTTTGTGGACAACGAAATGCCTTATGGCAGAGTCCCCCAGGGGCATCCGGTGATCGTGGACTACTTCTATCACGAGGAAGTCCGAGGGTCAGATAATAGCGGAAAAAGAAATCGTTAAACGGAAACCGACGACGATTCGCTCGAGCGATTAGCGTCCACGCGTGGCTTCTGCCGATTGGCGCAACGGGCGACGGATTAAGGGATCGCTCGGGCGGATGATCCCGCTGCAGTACAGGCGGTCGCTCAATTTAGCGGCATGAGCGTTTTCGCACGGAAAACCAGTATCCCCTGTGCCGAGTTTAATCGTAGCGAATACAATGGGCACTGAGCATCAATCGAAAGTAGTCAAGAGCCTTTTCGACGGCTTCTACCACCTCTACCCCAGCCTCGAG
>NZ_QROG01000049.1:0-206 GCF_003474585.1 Collinsella sp. AF39-11AT
GGACACCGTAACGGTGGGCGCCGCCCACCGGTCAGCGGCCAGAGCATGGGGGGCACGCCCGGTCCCGTTCCGAACCCGGAAGCTAAGCCCCATCGCGCCGAGAGTACTGCGGGGTGAGCCCGTGGGAGGCCAGGGCGCCGCTGACCGGTGGACGGCACCGAGCCGTCTGATGACTTGAAGAAGGGGGAGGCCTCGCGGCCTCCCCC
>NZ_QROG01000049.1:216-2304 GCF_003474585.1 Collinsella sp. AF39-11AT
GAAGAAGGGGGAGGCCTCGCGGCCTCCCCCTTTTTTGCGTTTACGGGCAACATTCCTTATGCAATTAAATCAATTTAATCATCCACCGCTGAATATAGACGTTCACCGTTCTTTGGTCGGTTCTCTGTTCTCAATGGACTAATATTTGCTTTAGCGCACTGCTGCGCTTGTCCTGTTTTTACACGGGTCGTTTTATTGATTGTGACGGAAGGACTCACATGGCAGATGTTCATGAGCTGCTTGATACTTGGATTGCCAATGTCAAGGACGAGGAGCTCCTCGCTGAGCTTAACACGATGAAGGAGCAGGGTGATGAGGACGCCATCACCGATGCTTTCTTCCAAGATCTCGCCTTCGGTACTGCCGGCCTTCGCGGCACTATCGGTGCGGGCACTAACCGTATGAATATCTATACGGTCGGTCGTGCGACCCAGGGATTCGCTGACTACCTCAATGCGACCTTCGAGCATCCAACGGTTGCCATCGCTCGCGATAGCCGCAATAAAGGTGAGCTGTTCGTTAAGACGACGGCTGCCATTCTTGCAGCAAACGGCGTGACTGCCCTCGTTTATCCCAAGATTTCTCCTGTGCCGACGCTCTCCTGGGCCGTCCGTGATCTTAAGTGCTCCGGTGGCATTTGCATGACCGCTAGTCATAACCCGGCACCGTATAACGGCTATAAGGCCTATGGCCCCGACGGCTGCCAGATCACCAGCGAGGCCGCCGATGCAATTTCTAAGGCTATCGCCGAGACCGATACGTTCACCGGTGTGAAGTCCATGGACTTCGATGAGGCTCTTGAGCAGGGCCTGGTCAAATGGATCGATGACTCGTGCCTCGAGCGTTATTACGACGCCGTTCTCGCTCGCGGCGTTACGAATCTTTCTGCCGAGGAGATTGCCGGCGCACCGCTCAAGCTTGTCTATACGCCGCTGAATGGTACCGGCCTCATTCCCGTCACCACGGTGCTCGAGCGCGCTGGCATCACTGATGTCACGGTTGTTCCCGAGCAGAAGGAACCTAACGGCGATTTCCCGACCTGCCCGTATCCTAACCCCGAGATCCGACAGGCCATGCAGAAGGGCATCGATCTCTGCGAGCAGGTTCACCCCGATCTGCTGCTTGCGACCGATCCCGACGCCGACCGTGTTGGTGTTGCCGTTAAGAATGGCGATGACTATCTGCTGCTGACCGGTAACGAGATGGGCGTCCTGCTGCTCGACTATATTTGCAAGACCCGTGCCGCCCGCGGCGAGGACCTCACTAAGAAGGTCGCGGTTACTACCATTGTTTCTTCCGCCATGGTCGATGCTCTGGCCGAGGAATATGGCTTTGAGCTCCGTCGCTGCCTGACGGGCTTCAAGTACATCGGTGACATCATTACCTCGCTTTCCGATGCCGGTGAAGTCGATCGCTTTATCTTCGGTTTTGAGGAGAGCTACGGTTATCTGGCTGGTGATCACGTGCGCGACAAGGACGCCGTGAGCACTTCGCTGCTGATTTGCCAGATGGCTCAGTATTACAAGCTGCAGGGTAAGAACCTCGCCGACGCGATGCACGAGCTGTACGAGAAGTATGGCTACTACCACAATAAGACGATTTCGCTGAGCTATCCGGGTGCTGAGGGTGCGGCAAAGATGGCCGGCATCATGGCCGGTCTGCGCGAGAACCCGCCCGCGGAGCTCGCCGGTTCCAAGATTGAAGCCGTCGTGGACTACAACACCTGCGTGAACGGCCTGCCGAAGGCTAATGTCATTGAGTTCGATCTCGAGGGTGGCAACAAGGGTATCGTCCGTCCTTCCGGCACCGAGCCCAAGATCAAGCTGTATATCTTTGCCAAGGGCGCGGATGCCGCCGAAGCTGATGCAGCACTTGACGCGATTGAAGAGTCCGGTCGCAAGCTGCTGGCATAAGGTATTTAAGAGTCTATTACTGTAGATAGGCGAAAGAGGGGATCTCGGAAACGAGGTCCCCTCTTATATTTACCCAGCCAGCCGAGAGTCCTTATATGTGTAGGAAATGTGTACGCCCAGATTCCCGTCCCCGGCGCCCCTCCGGTCTGGCAATATATCTCCTTGCCGCGCGGCC
>NZ_QROG01000005.1:0-74084 GCF_003474585.1 Collinsella sp. AF39-11AT
GGGGGCTCCTGTCGTTTCCGTGCCCCTGGATTGGGTCATAGTGTCTGGCATTGTCAAAACATCGGCGTTTCCGTTGCCGGTGCCGGCAGTTAGGCCGTCCCCAAGGGATCAAGGCGAGAAAATTTCTTAAAAAAGTTCTTGCCCTAAGCTGATTCGTCCGTATAATAAACTTCGTTGCTTGAGAGCACGCACCTATTCCTCGGTAGCTCAATGGTAGAGCACGCGGCTGTTAACCGCGCTGTTGTAGGTTCGAGTCCTACCCGGGGAGCCAGAATTTCTCAGCCCATTCCGCTGGGCTTTTAAATTCCTCGGTAGCTCAATGGTAGAGCACGCGGCTGTTAACCGCGCTGTTGTAGGTTCGAGTCCTACCCGGGGAGCCAGGTTGTAAAACCCGTCGCTTATGCGGCGGGTTTTTTCATGCCGCGACCACTTGACTCGAACGTTGCCATATCAACATTTCGTGTCGAGGATGTAATCCCGCGACCCACCACCTCAACATGGCGCGGTCGTTGTAGAATATTGCAATGATTGCTCCCACGACATGGTGCCGCGAGCACCAGATAAGGAGATTCTTGTGTCTGAGACCATTAACGGCAGCCTGAGCGTCTCGAACGACGTTATTGCCGATATTGCCGGTTATGCCGCGATGACGTGCTATGGCGTCGTCGGTATGGCTGAGCAGCTCCAAGGCGCCGAGAGCGTGCGCCTGCTTGCCGGTCAGCGCCTCCGCAAGGGCGTGCTTGTCTCCGCCGACGAGAACGGCCTTACGGTCGATCTTCACGTCGTGCTCGAGAACGGCGTCAACATGAAATCCGTCTGCCACAATCTTTCGAGCTCCGTTGCCTTCACCCTGCAGGAGATCGCCCAGATCGATCCCGCCAGCCTTAAGATCGGCATCCATATCGACGCGCTCAAGAGCCGTCTGAACTAGCATCCGAAAACGGAGATTTAAATACCCATGATTGCAAAGACCATTCGCACCTGTTTTCCGATCGCTGCGGCTGCCGTTTCCGACAAGGCCGAGGAGATCAACAAGCTCAACGTCTTTCCCGTGCCCGACGGTGACACCGGCACCAACATGTCGCTCACGCTCGCCTCGGTGACCAAGGAGCTTTCTGCCCTTCCCGCCGACGCCGACATGGAGGCCATCGCCGGCGCCATCACCCACGGCTCCCTGATGGGCGCCCGCGGCAACTCCGGCGTCATCACCTCGCAGATCTTGCGCGGCGTGGCCGAGGGCCTTGTCTCCGCCGACGAGCCCATTACGTCCGCCAACATCGCCTTCGCCTTCCGTCGTGCCGTCAAGGTTGCCTTCCAGGCCGTCCGTAAGCCCATCGAGGGTACGATCCTCACGGTGTTGCGCGATGTCTCGACCAAGGCCGACGAGTGCGAAAAGAAGAAGTTCTCGGCCGAGGACGCGCTCGACGCCATCGTCGTCGAGGCCTACCAGTCCGTCGCCCGCACGCCCGACCTGCTGCCCGTTCTGAAGGAGAACGGCGTGGTCGACTCCGGCGCCTTTGGCTTTGCTATTTTCCTTGAGAACTTTGTTGCCGCCGCTCTTGGCCGCAGCACCGTTGTCGAGGATTTCTCCGCCACGTTTGATTCCGCCTGCTCTGCCCGCGACGCGGCCCTTGGTCGTGTTGAGATCGAGGCCAACGACGACTGGGAGGGCTCGGAATTCCGCTACTGCAACGAGTTCCTCTTTAAGGCCGACGCTCCCTTTGACGAGGACGAGTGCCTCAAGTTCCTGGGTTCCATGGGCGACTGCGAGCTGCTCGTGGGTGCTTACCCCGATTACAAGATTCACGTGCACTCCAACACCCCCAACTTGGTGCTCGAGCACATGCTGCAGCTTGGTCAGATCTACGAAGTCTTTATCCATAACATGGAGATGGAGGCCCACGACCGTACTGCCAAGATCCACGAGGACCAGGAAAAGGCCGCCGAGCCCGCGAAGGCCCTGGGCTTTGTCGCCGTTGCCGCCGGTTCCGGCGAGGCAGACATCCTCAAGTCTCTCGGCGTTGACGTGATCGTCTCGGGTGGCCAGACCATGAACCCTTCGACTGCAGACCTGCTGGGCGCCGTCGACCAGGTCAACGCGACCTCGGTCATCATCCTGCCCAACAACGGCAACATCCGCATGGCCGCCGAGGCCGCTGCTTCAGCCTGCACCGACAAGAAGGTCGCCGTCGTTCCCACCAAGACCGTTCCGCAGGCCTTCTCCGCGCTGTTCGCGGTCCTACCCGATTCCGAGCTTGAGGATGCCGTCGCCGCTATGGTCGACGCCATCAGTGAGGTTCGCGATGGCGAGGTCACCCGTGCCGTGCGCGATTCCAGCGCCTCCGACGGCTCGCCGATTCACTCCGGTGACGTCATGGGTATCATTGCCGGCTCCATTGATGTGGTCGGCTCCGACGTGAAGCAGGTCACGCTCGATTGCATTAACCGTATGCAGGAGGAAGAGGAGGGCGACGCGCTGACGATTCTGGCAGGCGAGGAACTGTCCAATGAGGCCTTCCAGGAGATTGTCGATGCCATTGAGGAGGCTCAGCCCGATCTGGAGATTGACGCCCATCGTGGCGAGCAGCCGCTCTATCCCGTGATCTTCTCGATCGAGTAGGCAACTGCCCATGTCCGAACTGTGCTCCGTGCCGCGCGTCTCGGAGCGCTTTGCCCAGAGCAATGCGCTCGACGAGGATATCGCGCGACTCAAATATGTTTCGGGTAAACGTGAGGAGGCCCTTCGCCGTCTGGGAATTCGGACGGTGGGGGACCTCCTTCTCCATATCCCTCATCGATACCTGGACTTTACGCGCTCCTGGTCCATCGAGATGGCGCCCATCGGTACCGTGTGTACCATCATCGCCACGGTCGACCGTATCGTCCAAAAGCAGCCTCGTCCGCACATGCAGGTGACCGAGGTCTCACTCGTTGACGAGACGGGCGTGCTGCAGGTCGCCTTTTTCCGCCAGCCCTGGATTGCCCAGCAGCTTAAGCAGGGCGACCGCCTGGCCGTAATGGGTAAGGTCGAGTTTGCCTACGGCTTTAAGCAGATGGCCTCGCCGCACTTTGAAAAGCTTGAGGAAGGGCGCGCCGCGGGCACTATCCTGCCGGTCCATTACGTGAGTGACGGCGTGAGTCAGGCATGGATGCGCCGTATCGTAAGCGGCGCGCTCGAGGTCGTCGGCAATCCCTTTGATCCCATTCCGGCACGCTTACGCGTTAAACGTCGCCTGATGAGCCATGCCCGTGCCCTTCGATCGATCCACTTTCCCTCGAGCATGGCTGAGCGCGATATCGCGCGCGCACGCCTTGCCTACGAGGAGTGCCTCTACCTTCAGCTGGCGCTGCGCTTGCGCAACGACGGCGGCCTGGTCGATGTGGTGCCCTATGCCCACGCCGCGGGCGAGCACCTGGCCGCGCTTAAGCAGGCCCTGCCGTTTTCGCTGAGCGACGAGCAGGAGGCCGCGTTCCAAGATATCCTGCGCGATATGTGCGATGGCGGGCGCGTGATGAACCGCCTGCTGCTGGGCGATGTCGGTACCGGCAAGACCGCTGTTGCCGCCTGCGCGCTGGCTGTGGCTGCCGATAGCGGCACGCAGGCCTGCGTTATGGCGCCCACGGGCGTGCTGGCGCGTCAATATGCCGATAAGACCGGCCCCTTGCTCTCGCAGGCTGGCATGACCTGGGCGCTCCTGACGGGCGCCACGCCGGCGGCCGAGCGCGAGCGGATCCATGCCCAGCTGGAATCGGGCGAGCTCGATGTCCTCTTTGGCACCCACGCGGTGCTTTCGGATAACGTGGCGTTTAAGCATCTGTCGCTCGTGGTCATCGATGAGCAGCACCGGTTTGGCGTCGGCCAACGCAACGCCCTGCGTGCGAAGGGCCCTGGTGCCGATCTACTCGTTATGACGGCAACGCCCATCCCACGTACGCTGGCGCTTTCGGTCTACGGCGATCTGGACACGAGCATCATCCGCCATCGGCCCGTCCCTGGCGCTGGCGTGATGACACGCGTGCTTACCGAGTCGAGCCGCGACCTTGCCTATGGCGCCATCCGCGAGGCGCATGAAAAGGGTCAGCAGGCCTACGTGATTTGCCCGCTCGTGGAGCCGAGTGACTCGGTCGATGAGCTTGAGGACGTGCCCGGTATCGCCCGCGACGACGAGGGCCGCGTGACGGTCCCCGTGCCGCTGCACGATACGGCGACCGAGCTCGATCGCCTGCGTCTGGCGTTGCCGGGTCTTGCCATCGAGCGCCTTCACGGCCGTATGCCAGCGGGGGAGAAGGACCAGGTTATCGATGCCTTCAAGCGCGGCGAGATCGACGTGCTCGTCTCGACTACGGTGGTCGAGGTGGGCGTCGACGTGCCCAACGCCACCGTCATGGTCATCGAGAACGGTGAGCGCTTTGGCTTGGCGGCCCTGCACCAGCTGCGCGGCCGCGTGGGCCGCGGCAGCGTGTCGGGCACCTGCCTGGTCATGACGCACTCCAAGGGCAACGGCGGCGCTTCGGCGGCGCAAGAGCGTCTCCAGTCGCTCGAAAAGACCTCGGACGGCTTTACGCTCGCCCAGATGGACCTTCGTCTGCGCCACGAGGGCGAAATCCTGGGGTACCGCCAGCATGGCGGTGTGACTCTGCGCTTTGTCGACCTGGATGCCGACGAGGAGCTGATCGAGTGGGCCCATTTGGACGCGGTCGAGCTCTTGCGGTATGCTTGCAACCTTGACTCCGTGGCGACGCGCCCCCTGCGCGATGCGGTCGCCATGCGATATCGACACATTTTTAAGGAGGTCAGCGGAGGATGAGAATCATCGGCGGCGAATGGCGCGGTCGTAAGATCGAGGAGCCCCGTGGTCGCGATGTCACCCGCCCCACGACCGATCGCGTGCGCGAGGCATGCGCATCTATGGTCATGTCGGCATTCGACTTCGATCTGGACGAGGTCCGCGTGCTGGACGCTTTTGGCGGCTCCGGTGCCTTAGGGTTAGAGATGCTCTCACGTGGTGCCCGCTCACTCACGACGTTCGAGATCGATCGGAATGCCGCGCGGCTCATTACCAAGAATATCGAGTCGCTCTGCCGTGACCGTGCGCGTTGGCGCGTGGTAACGGGCGACATGCTGGCGAGCGCCTCGCGCGGTCGTGTGCCGGGCGGCCCCTTTGATCTGGTCCTGCTCGACCCGCCCTATGCTTTTGGTGCCGAGCCGGTCGAGATACTGCTGCAGAACCTGGCTCAGCAGGGTCTGCTTGCACCTGGCGCTTATGCCCTGTTTGAGCATGCCGCCGCCGATGCGGGCGCGCATCCGGCAGGCTTTGAGATCGTGCGCGAGAAGCGCTACGGCATTACCTCGGTCGACCTGCTTCGTTGGGTCGGCGATGACGATAGTGAGGAAGATTGCGCCGGCACCGATGCTTACAACAACGATGCCATGACGGTTCAGGAGAACGCCCATGAGTGACACCATCAACCGCGTGATCGTCCCGGGCACCTTCGATCCCATCACGTTTGGCCATATCGACGTCATCCGCCGCGCCCGCCGCATCTTTCCCAGCGTGATCGTCGCTGTCGCCGAGTCGCAGGGTAAAAACGGTGTGGGCACCACGTTTATGCTCGATGAGCGCGTGGCGCTGGCTCGCGAGGCGCTCGGTGATATCGACGGCGTCGAGGTCCTGCCCTTTACCGGCCTCTTGGTCGACTTCGCTCGCGAGCAGGGGGCGGGGGCCGTGGTCAAGGGCCTGCGCGCCATGACCGACTTTGAGTACGAGCTGCAGCAGGCAGACCTCAACTATCGCTTGGATAACGAGTTGGAGTCCATCTTTGTCATGAGTGCGCCGCAGTACGGCTATATCTCGAGTTCGGTCGTTCGCCAGATCGCCTCGCTCGGCAGCGATGTATCGACGTTTGTCCCGCCCAACGTGGTCGAAGCGCTCAGACACCGCTTTTCGTGACGTTTTTTATTGCCTGGTGGCATGTGGTAAACTAGCACGATGATATGTTACCTATGAAAGGAGACTGGATGCCGGGCGAGAATTTTCCTGGCGATAGGATCGTCAGCTTGGTCGATGAGCTCGAAGGGCTGATCGAGGAAGCCAAGCCGCCTTTCGGCAAGAACGCTCAGTTCAAGGTCATCGACGCCGACGTGTTCTTCAACATCCTCGACGAGATCCGCATGAGCTATCCCGAGGAGTGGCAGAAGTCCCGCCGTATCCTTAAGGAGCGCGAGGAGCTTATGGCTTCCGCCGCCGCTCAGGCCGATTCCATCATCGCCGACGCTCAGCAGCAGGCCCTCACCATTGCCGGTGAGCAGGAGATCGTCCGCTTGGCACAGCAGCAGGCCGACGACATCCGCGATCGTGCCCAGCAGTACGAGCGCGAGACGCGTTATGCTGCCGAGGACTACGCAGAGCAGGTCTTTACGCACCTGGAGGAGAACCTCAAGAGCCTGACCGGCACCGTTACCCGTTGCCGTCAGCAGCTCAACGAGGGTGCCGCCCAACAGAATGGTCAGTGGTAATGGCTGAGTTCCCGAGCGTTACCGTCGATCTTTCTGAGCAGCTCGAGTTTCCTGGTGATTCGTATCCGCTGACCGGCAAGGTCGATGTTGCCACCTACACGGTGGGCGAGAAGGAGTACCAGCTACAGGACGGCATCGACTACGACGTTGTCTTTACCAATGCCGGTACCGGTGTCTTGCTCACGGGCATGGTCCGCGCGCACGCCACCGGCGAGTGCGACCGTTGCCTGGAGCCCGCCTCGTTTGATATCGCCGGCGAGATCGAGGAGTTCTACCTCTTCGAGGAGCCCGAGGATCCCGAGGCCTACGAGGACGGCTACGAGCTCCTGGGTGAGGACCGCATCGTCGATCTGGGTGAGCCCATCAACGACGCGGTCGTCATGGACACGCCGTTTGTCGTTCTGTGCAAGCCCGATTGCCGCGGCCTGTGCCCCACTTGCGGTTGCAATCTCAACGTCGAGCAATGCGATTGCGCCGCCCAGGCAGAGGCAGAATGGGCCGCTGCCACGGAAAATCCATTTGCAGCATTGAAGAATCTCAAGCTCGACGAGTAAAACTGTGGTAGTATCGCTACTTGCGCGTAATCGCCACACTGGATAGTTCATAAGGAAGGTCACTATGCCCGTACCTAAACAAAAGCAGGGTCGTATCCGCACTCACACCCGTCGTTCCGCCAACATGAAGATCTCGGCTGCGGCTCAGTCCACGTGCCCCCGTTGCGGCGCTGTCAAGCTTCCGCACCACGTGTGCCCCAGCTGCGGTTTCTACAAGGACCGCGAGGTTATCGTTACCGAGTAACGGTATACTCTGGATGCGATGCCGTTCCAAATGGAACCACAATGGCCGGCTCAATGAGTCGGCCATTTTTGTATAAGGAGTATGTATATGAGTAACGTTCGCGTTTGTGTAGACGTTGTGGGCGGAGACGAGAAACCTCAGGTTGTTCTCGATGGTATCGAGGCTGCGCTTGCCGCCGATCCCGATATCGAGGTCCTGGCAGTCGGTCCCGCCGAAATCGTCAATCCCTTTGCCGCGGCCCATGCGCGTGTGGAGGCTCTGGAAGCCCCTGACATTATCGCCATGGATGACGATCCCATTCGCGCCGTGATGACCAAGCGCAAGTCCTCGATCGTGCTTGCCTGCCGCGCCATCAAAAAGGGCAACGCGGACGCGTTTTTCTCCGCCGGCTCCACCGGCGCCATGACCGCTGCCGCGACCGCCTACGTCACACCGTTTAGATATATGGCCGAAGGCAAGAAGCAGCCGGTGCGCCCCTGTTTGACCAATGCGCTGCCCAATCGTGCCGGCGGCCTGACGGTGCTGTGCGACATGGGCGCCAACCCCGATGTCGAGGTGGACGACATGGTGCGTTTTGCCCAGATGGGTAGCGCTTATGCCCGCGTTGTCCTGGGCATCGAGCATCCTCGCGTGGGCTTGCTTGCCAATGGCACCGAGGACGAGAAGGGCTCCAACTTTACCAAGGCGTGCTTCCCGGCCATGAAAGCCGCCGTTCCCGGCTTTGTGGGTAACTGCGAGGGAACGGACATCACCTCCGGTAACTTCGATGTCGTCGTTGCCGACGGCATGTCGGGCAACATCGCACTCAAGGCCACCGAGGGCGCTGCCAAGTTTTTGCTGCAGGAACTCAAGGGTGCCTTTATGTCTTCGCTCGGCACCAAGATTGCCGCGCTGCTCATCAAAAAGCAGATGCGCGAGATTAAAGCCAAGCTCTCTGGCGACGCCAAGGGCGGCGCGATTCTTTTGGGCCTGCGCGGCGTGGTCCTGATCGGCCATGGCGCCACCTCGGTCGAGGCTGTTAAAAACGGTACGCTCGCGGCGGCCGAAGCCGTGCGCGCCGGGCTGGTCGAGAACGTCGCCAACTCTATGGACGGTATCGTTTTATAACAGCGGCGTTATGCGTCTCGGGGCGTGCGTCGTGGGGTAGAATCAGAACCGTGTCTTGGTACCGCCCGGGCGGTACCATTCTTTTGGTATTCATGCACTATGAGAGGAAGCGCTATGGACCGCTCCGAAATCTTCGACAAGATCGCCGAGGTCGCTGCTGACGTTCTGGGCGTCGATGTTGCCGAAATTAGCGATGAGACCACCTTTGACGATCTCGATGCCAACTCGCTCGAGCGCCTGCAGCTGGTTACGGCTATCGAGGACGAGTTTAACCTCGAGATCGATGACGAGACTCTGCTCTCGCTCAACTCTGTCGCCGACGCCGTCGACGCCATCGAAAACGCCAGGGAGGCCTAGGTCTTGGCTTTGTCTGAACGACTTACGCGCGCCCAGGAAATTCTGGGCCACGAGTTCAATAATAAGGTGCTGCTGCGCGCGGCCCTTACGCATCCCTCGGCAGTCGAGGGCCAGCCGGTTTCTGCCAGCTATGAGCGTCTTGAATTCTTGGGCGATTCCATTTTGGGCGCTGTGGTCGCACGCTCCCTGTTTGAGTCCTATCCGGAGTTTGACGAGGGCAAGCTCACGCGCCTGAAGGTGTCGCTTGTCTCGGGCGCTACGCTGTCCGAGGTGTCGCACGAGCTGGGTATCGACGACATCATCATCTTTGGTGCCTCCGAGACCGGTACCGGCGCGCGTGGCCTGCACTCGGCGCTCGAGAACGTCTATGAGTCGCTCGTGGGCGCGCTGTATCTGGATGCTGGCTGGGATGCGGCGGCGGAGTTTATCCACCGTACGCTTAAGCCCCATTTGGCCTCTGAGCGTGCCGAGCATCCTGCGAACCCCAAGTCGTTCTTGCAGGAGTGCGTGCAGGCAGACGGCCATGAGCCTCCCGCGTATAAGCTCGTTGGCTCCGAGGGCCCGGCGCATGCGCCCACCTTTACCGCCGTGGTATTGATCGATGGTATTCGCCAGGGTCGCGGCTCCGGCTCCTCAAAGAAGGAAGCCGAGGGAGCCGCTGCACTCGAGGCACTTGACCGCATGGGCTACACCACCAACGGCGTGATTCTCAACAAGAAGCCTGTTTAAGCGAGGAACCGTGTATCTCAAGTCCCTCACGCTCAAAGGGTTCAAGTCGTTTGCCGACCGCGCCCATATGACGTTTGAGCCGGGCCTGACCGTCATCGTCGGTCCCAACGGCTCGGGAAAATCGAACATCTCTGACTCGATTCTGTGGGTCCTGGGCGAGCAGAGCGCCAAGCAGCTGCGCGGCCAGGCCATGGAGGATGTCATCTTCTCGGGCTCGTCAGCGCGCAAGCCGGTGGGTGTCGCCGAGGTCACGCTGGTGCTCGATAACTCGGACCATATGCTGCCCGTCGACTTTGACGAGGTCGCCATCACCCGGCGCATGTATCGCTCGGGCGAAAGCGAGTACCTCATCAACTCGAGCCCGTGCCGCCTGATGGACATTCAGGACATCCTGCACGATTCGGGCCTGGGTAAGGATACGCATTCCATCATCAGCCAGGGCAAGCTCGACGCCATTTTGCAGAGCCGCCCCGAGGAGCGCCGTGCCCTCATCGAGGAGGCCGCCGGCATCTCCAAGCACAAACGCCGCAAGGAGCGTGCGCTCAAAAAGATTAAATCGATGGACGAGCACTTGACCCGTGCCCGCGACATCAATAAGGAAATCGCCCGTCAGCTGCGGCCGCTGGAGCGTCAGGTCGATCGCGCGCGCAAGTACAAAGAGCTGTCCTCGCGCGCGAACGAACTTACGCAGATGCTGGCCGTCGACGAGCTTCGTTCGCTGCAGTCGCAGTGGAACGACTTGGAGAGCCGCTCCAAGGAAGGCGCCGCCGAGCTGGAGCTTGCGCAGTACCGCATGGGCGAAAAGGAGCGCGAGCTCGAGAAGCTCCAGGTTATGCTCGAGGAAAAGGGCCTGTTTATGGGCGACCTGGGCGAGCAGCGCCGCCATATGCAAGACGTGGTCGGCCGCATTAACTCCGATATGCGCCTGCTCGAGGAAAAGGGCCACAACATGGTGTCGCGCCTGTCCGACATGCGCGGCCAGATTTCGAGCTCCGAGCATCAGCGTCGTCGCGTGGTCGAGGAGCTCGAGGACGCGCGTGCGCAGCTTGAGGAAGTGACCGGTGCGCATACGCAGACCCAGGAGGACGTTGACGCCGCTGGTCCTGCCGCCGCTGAGCTCCACGAGCGGCGCGTGGCGCTCGACAATCAGATTTCGCAGCTTACACGTGAGCAGCGCGATGTGCAGCGCGTGGCCGACAACGCCGCGCTTGAGCTTGCCAAGGTGAAGGACTCGCTGAGCAATGCCGAGGTCGAGGACAACATGTATGCCTCGCGCCTGGAGCAGATCGATGAACAGCTCGAGGAGGTCACGGCCTCGCTCGAGAGCCGTCGCGACCGCGCCGAGGAGCTTGAGGGCGCTCTTGAGGAGGCGCGCCAGGCCCAGGTCGATGCGCGTGAGGCCACCGAGGTCGCCCGTGCGGCCCTGAAGGACTTGCGTGCCCGCGAGAGCGAGGCGCGCAACAAGCTGTCCGAGGTGCGCTCGGAGCTTGCCAGCCAAAAGAAGCTTGATGCGCGCATGGCAGACAGTTCGCCGCTGGTGAGTCGTCTGATGGGCGCACTGGGCGATGATGTCTCAGGCCGTCTGGGCGACGTGCTCGAGGCCCCTCGTGAACTCGAGGGTCTGGTCGAGCAGCTGCTTGCCGGCGATATCGATGCCCTGTTGTTTGATGACGCCGCCGCGCTTGAGCGTGCCGGTCGTGCGGCTCTGGACCAAAAGAAGGCCTCGGGTGAGGCGCTGCTGGTGGCGTGTGGCGTGAGCGGCTCTGCTGCCTCCGAGGGCGCTGGCGGTTCGCGTCTGGTCGATCGCCTTTCCGTGCGTGCCGGTTATGGCCCGATTGTCGAGGCGCTGCTCGGTGGCTATTACGTGGTCGATGACTTGGCTGCCGCGCTGGCTGCGCCTGTCGTTGACGGTGTGACCTATGTGACCCCCGATGGCGCCCGCGTAAGCTGTGGCGGCCTGGTGCGCGTTGGGCTCGATGCCGGCGAGGCTTCGGGTGCCCTGGAGCGCAAGCGTCGCATTCGCGAGCTGGAGGGCCTGGAGCCCGATCTGGCTGCCGTGTTTGAGCATGTGTCGGATCAGGTCGTCGAGGCCAATGCGGCCGTCGAGGAGGCGCGTGCCGCCGAGGGCGATGCCGCCGGCGAGATCGCCCGTCTTGAGGGCGAGCGCCGCTCGCTGCTCTCCGAGATTGGCCGCTTGGAGCAAAGCGCCAACAATGCCGAGGTCGAGCGCGTGCGCATCTCCAAGCGCCGCGAGCAGGCCGCCGAGGCCGTTCGCGCTGCGCGTCCGCGCGTTGACGAGCTCACCCGTTCGCGCGACGAGGCCCGTGCGCAGGCAAGCGACCTGGGTCTCCAGATTGCCGAAGCCAACGACGAGCTCGATCGCGTGCGCCGTGACGATTCCGAGGCAGCCGGTAAGCTCGCCGATGCCAAGGTCCGCCTGGCTCAGACGAGCGAGCGTCTGCGTTCGCTGAAGGGCCGTGTGCCCGACCTGGAGCATCGCCTGGAGGGCATCGACCGCCGTATCCGCGGAACACGCCAGGCCTCGCGCTCGCTCGAGTTGCTGCGCCTGCGCGTCGACCCCATGCACGAGCGCTATTCGGCCCTGCTGGAGCGCGCGTCGGATTGGGCCGCGCGCCTGCGTGACCAGGCTTCGCTCGAGGAGGCGGACTCGGCCTCGCTCAAGAAGACCATCGAGGACGCCAAGGCCGAGGTCTCCCGCGCCAAGGAGCGGGTCGATGCCGCCACCGCGACGCAAAACGAGTTCAAGGTCGCACGCGGTAAACTCGAGGTGCAGGTAGAGGCGGCCATCAAGGCCATTACCGCCGATGGCACGACGGTGCTCGAGGAAGCGCTCATGCTTCCCGCGCCCACGGACCGCGATGCCGCCGAGCGCGAGCTCAACCAGCTTGTGCGCCAGATCAACAACCTGGGCCCTGTGAACCAAGTTGCCATGGAGGAGTACGAGCAGCTCAAGCGCCGCGCCGACTACATCGAGGAGCAGCTGACCGATCTGGAGAGCGCGCGCAAGGCGCTCACCAAGATCACGGTGGCGATCGACCGCAAGATGCGCAAGGCGTTTCTGGTGACGTTTGAGAAGGTCGACGCGAACTTCCGCGAGATCTTCGCCATGCTCTTCCCGGGCGGTCAGGCTCATCTGGAGATGACCGATCCCGAGCATCCGGCCGAGACGGGCATTGAGGTCGTGGCGCAGCCGCGCGGCAAGCGCATCACCAAGATGATGCTCATGTCGGGCGGCGAGAAGAGTCTGACGGCGCTCGCCCTGCTCTTTGCCGTGTACCGCACGCGCACGGTGCCGTTCTATGTGCTGGACGAGGTTGAGGCGGCGCTTGATGACGCCAACCTGTCCAAGCTCATCGGCGCCCTCGATGTGCTGCGTTCCGATACGCAGCTCTTGGTTATTTCGCATCAGCGCCGTACCATGGAGGACGCTGACGTTCTCTATGGCGTCTCGATGCAAGCCGACGGCGTCAGCCGCGTCGTCTCGCAAAAACTCGATCGCGAAACCGGAAAGGTCGTGAATGCATAATGGGATTCTTTGACGCTCTCTCGCGCGGACTTGAGCGCAGCCGCGAGGCACTCAACGAGGTCTTCTACTTTGGCGGCGAGGTTGACGAGGACTTTTGGGAGGACCTTGAGGACACCCTCGTTATGGGTGACATGGGTGCCGAGGTCGCCATTCAGGTCTCCGATGACCTGCGCGATGCCGCGGCAAAGAAGAACCTCAAGACCGCTCCGCAGCTTCGCCGTGCCCTGGCCGAGCAGCTCGAGCAGCACTTTGTGCCCATCGAGCGCGATCCGTTTTCCGATACGCCGAGCTGCGTGCTGTTTGTGGGCATTAACGGTGCCGGCAAGACCACGACGGTCGGTAAGATCGCGAGCGCCATGGCCGCCCGCGGCAAGAACGTCGTGATCGGTTCGGCCGATACCTTCCGCGCCGCCGCCATCGAGCAGCTCGATGTGTGGGGCCAGCGCGCCGGCGTCCCCGTCATCAAGCGCGACCGCGGCTCCGATCCGGCGAGCGTGTGCTATGACGTGCTCGACGAGGCCGATAAGCGCGGCAGCGACCTGGTGCTGATCGATACCGCCGGCCGTCTGCACACGAGCCCCGAGCTCATGCGCGAGCTTGCCAAGGTGGTCAACGTGACGCGTAAGCGCGCTGCCAAAATGGCCGCCGGTCCTATGCCCGTCTCGGTCGTGCTCGTGATCGATGCTGCCACCGGTCAGAACGGTCTGAACCAGGCGCTCGAGTTTAACGAGGCGCTGGGTCTGGACGGTATTATCATGACTAAGCTCGATGGCACGGCTAAGGGCGGTATCGCCATGGCCGTGGCCGAGAAGCTCAAGCTCCCGATCCTGCGCATCGGCGTGGGTGAGCAGGTCGATGACCTGCAGGAGTTCAATGCCAAAGATTTCTGCCGCGCCCTGGTGGGCGAGTCCAATTAAGGAGTGACTAGTGTTTGATTCCCTGAGCGATCGCCTCAACGACACATTTGACCGCCTGCGCGGCAAGGGCAAGCTGACCGAGGCCGATATCACCTCGGCCATGCGCGACATCCGTATGGCGCTGCTCGAGGCCGACGTCAACTTTAAGGTCGTCAAGGAGTTCGTCGCCAAGACCAAGGAGCGCTGCATGACCGCAGAGGTCATGGAGTCGCTGTCGCCGGCGCAAAACGTCGTCAAGATCGTGCTCGACGAGCTCACCGAGATGCTCGGCTCCACCGAGAGCAAGCTCGTCTTTAGCAACCGTATTCCCAACGTCATTATGCTTGTGGGCCTGCAAGGCTCCGGTAAGACCACGTCGGCTGTTAAGCTGGCCTACCTGCTCAAGAAGCAGGGCCGCTCGCCGCTGCTCGCCGCGTGCGACGTCTACCGCCCTGCCGCTGCCGACCAGTTGGCAACGCTTGGCGGCGAGATTGGCGTGCCGGTCTTCCGCGGTGACGGTGCGCATCCGGTCGACATTGCCACGGGCGCCATCCAGGAGGCCGTCGACCACCTGCGCGACGTGGTCATCGTCGATACCGCCGGTCGCCTGCAGATCGATGAGCAGATGATGAAGGAGGCCGTGGACATCAAGAAAGCCGTCAAGCCCGATCAGGTGCTGATGGTCGTCGATGCCATGACCGGCCAGGATATCGTCAACGTGGTCTCGACCTTTGCCGAGCGCACCGACTTTGACGGTGTGATCATCTCCAAGCTCGACGGCGATGCCCGTGGCGGCGGCGCGCTTTCCGTGCGCCAGGTGACCGGCAAGCCCATCAAGTTTGTGAGCATGGGCGAGAAGCCCGATTCGCTGGAGCCGTTCTATCCCGATCGTATGGCCAAGCGTATTTTGGGCATGGGCGACGTCGTCGGCATCATCGAGAAGGCCCAGGAGGCAGCCGATGCCGAGCAGCTCGAGGCTGCCGAGCGCATGCTGCGCGAGGGCTTCACCATGAACGATATGCTCGACCAGATGAAGGCCGTTAAGAAGATGGGCGGCATGAAGGGCATTCTGGGCATGCTTCCCGGTGGCCAGCGCGCGCTCAACCAGATGGGCGGCAACCTGGACGAGGGCATCTTCGATAAGAACGAGGCCATCATCATGTCGATGACCAAGGAGGAACGCCTGCGTCCCTCCATCATCAACGGTCAGCGCCGTGCCCGCATTGCCAAGGGAGCTGGCGTAACCCCAACCGAGGTCAACAGCCTTATGAAGCAGTGGGGCGAGATGAACAAGATGATGGGCCGCATGCGCACGATGGCCAATCAGGCACAGGCCGGCGGCAAGAAGGGCAAAAAGGGCAAGAAGGGCAAAAAGATGCGCATGCCCAATATTCCCGGCCTGGATGCCATGGGCCTGGGCGGCATGGGCGGCCTAGGAACGGGCGGCCCCAAGTCCGATATGGATCTGCTGCGCCAGATGGAAGCGCAGATGCGTAATAAGAAATAGAGCTGTAATTCCAGCTTGATATGGCAAAGGCCACTCGGATGCTACCGGGTAGCCTTTGTTGTTGGCTTTGATTGTTGGGTTGCGTTCGGCTTCGCGCCCCGAGCTCGCGGTGCCGTGCCGTTAGTGGCAGCCGCAGCCCTCGTGGCCTTCGTGGTCGTGGTGGCCGTGGCAGCCGCAGGACCCGCCATGCTCATGGGTGTGCTCGTGGTCGTGGCTGTGGCAGCTGCACGTGGCCTCGCCGTTCTGTGCGAGCGTGCCGGCGATAAGGGCCTCGACGCAAGCGTCGCAGCTGCCCTGGGCACCTGCGTATACCGTGATGCCGGCTTGAGCAAGCGCGTTGATAGCGCCTCCGCCGATGCCGCCGCAGATGAGCGTGTCCACGCCGCCGTTGGCGAGCAGGCCCGCAAGTGCGCCGTGGCCGGTGCCGCCGGTGCCCACGACCTGCTCGTTGAGTACTTTGCCGTCCTGAATGTCGTAGATCTTGAACTGCTCGCTGCGGCCAAAGTGCATAAAGATCTTGCCGTTGTCATACGTGGTTGCCACCCTCATGGTGCCGACCTCCTTTGCTGGCCATGCGGCCGTTGTCGTGGTGATGGGGGAGTATGCGATGTTACCGCCTTCGATGACGATCGCCCGTCCGTTGACCAGCGCGTTTGCCACCTTGCGATGCGCGCGGCTGCAGATTGCCGCCACCGTGGCGCGGGCAATGCCCATCTGCTGTGCGACTGCCTCTTGGTTAAGGCCTTCCAGGTCGCACAGGCGCAGTACCTCGAGTTCGTCAATCGTCATGTCGATGGCGTCTCCGCTCGCCAGGCCATCGGGGGTAAAACCGCGATATTCGGGGATGATCCCAACGCGACGCAGTTTCTCGCGTCTTCCGGCCATACGCACTCCTTATCTGACATATGTCAACAATAGAATAACGAACGTGCAGATTTACGCAAGGGATTTCTGGCATATGTCAGAAAACGAGGGCTTATGTTTGGGCTGTGGGGCCGCGTGCGCCTGGGCTACAATGAATCTCGCTTGTAGGCGACTGACAGGAGGGTCAATGAGCAAAGCTGATCAACAGTTTGTAACCATGTGCCGCGATATCTTGGACCATGGCACCACGACCGAGGGCCAAAAGGTCCGCCCGGTGTGGGAGGATGGCACCCCTGCCTATACCATTAAAAACTTTGGTGTCACGGCACGCTATGACCTGCGTGAGGAGTTTCCGGCGCTTACTCTGCGTCGTACGGCCCTCAAATCTGCCATGGATGAGATCCTATGGATCTATCAAAAGAAGTCCAATAACGTGCATGACCTCAACAGCCATATTTGGGATGAGTGGGCCGACGAGACTGGCTCCATCGGCAAGGCCTACGGGTATCAGATTGGGCAGAAGAGCCATTATGCCGAGGGTGACTTCGATCAGATGGATCGCGTGCTGTACGACCTTAAGAACACGCCGTACAGCCGCCGCATTATGACGAATACCTACGTGTTTAGCGACCTGTCCGAGATGCACCTGTATCCGTGCGCCTACAGCGTGACGTATAACGTGACGCAGCGCCCGCAGGATGATAAACCGACGCTCAACATGATTCTCAACCAGCGCAGCCAGGACATTTTGGCTGCGAACAACTGGAATGTGTGCCAGTACGCCATCTTGCTGATGATGGTCGCGCAGTCGGTCGATATGATTCCCGGCGAGTTGCTGCATGTGATTGCCGATGCCCACATTTACGACCGTCATGTCGATATCGTCCGCGAGCTTATCGAGCGTCCGCAGTTTGCCGCGCCTAAGGTAACGCTTAACCCCGATGTGCATGACTTCTATGCGTTTACGACCGACGACCTGATTGTCGAGGGCTATGAGCACGGCCCGCAGGTCAAGAACATCCCCATTGCGGTGTAGGTGACGTGCATGACGTGTAAGCTTTCTGCCATTGTCGCCGTGTGCGATGACTGGGGTATTGGGTGCGAGGGCGACATGGTGGTGTCCAACCGTGCCGACATGCGTCATTTTGTGGCGTGCACCAAAGGTTGCCCGGTTATTATGGGGCGCAAGACCCTGCTGAGTTTTCCCGGCGCACGGCCGCTCAAGAATCGTCGCAATATCGTGCTCACGCGCGACGAGGATTTTTCGCCCGAAGGTGTCGACGCGGTGCATAGTATCGGCGAGGCGCTCGCCGCGGTTGCCGATGAGCCCGTTGCCTGGGTGATCGGCGGCGGCGATGTCTATCGGCAGTTTTTGCCGTACTGCGTGGAGGCCGAGGTCACGCATAACCACTGCGTCCATCCCGTGGACACGTACTTTCCCGACTTGGACGCCGATTCCGCGTGGGAAGTTGCGCGGCGCGAAGGGGTTGCCACGATTGCCGCGGGCGAGGGTGACGAAGGCCTCGATTATGAGTTCGTGACGTATCGTCGCGTTGAGGCGTAAATCTCCTATTTGCCCACGGTATTATCGGGTTGGAATGATTGAGGGGCGGCGCTTGGCGTCGCCTCGTTTGATATAGATGCTGCTGTAAGAAGGGTGCGGGCTGGCTACTATGACTGATGCCGTTGAGGTGCTGCGAATCGATTCGCTCGAGGACGAGCGGCTCGATGCCTATGTGCGACTGACCGAGCGTGAGCTGCGCTGCGTACTGGAGCCGCAGAAGGGCATCTTTATCGCCGAGAGCGCCAAGGTCATCGAGCGTGCGGTGCGTGCCGGATACGAGCCGGTGAGCTTTCTTTTGGGTGAACGCTGGCTCGACCAGATGATGCCGCTGTTTGAGCGCTTGGTTGTGCGCGAGGGAGCGGGTCCGGTCCCGGTGTTCGTGGCCTCGATGGAGCTCATGGAGCAGTTGACGGGCTTTAACGTGACGCGCGGTGCGCTCGCGGCGTTTCGTCGCCCGCGTCAGATTCCGGTCGATGAGTTCTTGGGTGGCGTTGTCGAGGCGGCGGGGGAGCGCCCTGTGCGCGTGTGCGTGCTCGAGGGCATTGTCGACCACACGAACGTGGGCGCGATTTTCCGCTCGGCTGCCGCGCTCAATGTCGACGGCATTCTGGTGAGCCCTACGTGCTGCGACCCGCTGTATCGTCGCTCGGCCCGCGTGAGCATGGGCACCGTGTTTCAAGTGCCGTGGACGCGTATTGGCAGTGAGGCTCGCGTGTGGCCACATGATGGCCTGGCCGCGCTTCATGATGCCGGTTTTTCGTGTGCCGCTATGGCGTTGACGGATGATTCCGTTTCGCTGGACGATCCTGTGCTGCAGAAGATTGATCGCTTGGCGATTTTTATGGGTACCGAGGGTGCCGGCTTGGGCGCCAAGACCATTGCCGGCTGCGACCGAGCCGTGCGCATTCCGATGGCGCACGGGGTCGATTCGCTCAACGTGGCCGCGGCGAGCGCCGTCGCCTTTTGGCAGCTGTGCCCGCACGTGAGCAACGAGTACCACTACCAGCCGGGTTTGTATCACTAGGCAGATATTCCGCACCGCGCTCTGATTCGGGGTGTTTCGGTCGCCGCCAGTCGGTGCTAAGCTAGTTTTGGCTTTGGTTTTAAATTGCTGTTTTGTCGGTTGACGTGCGCTTTTGGGGAGGGCGTGTGGCTAAGAAATCTACGTCTATCGATGTAACGCAAGGTGTCATTTGGCAGCAATTGCTGTCGCTGTGCGTTCCCATCTTTTTTAGTTCGTTTTTTCAGCAGGCTTACACGCTTATCGGCACCTATATCGTCGGTCAGTTTGGCGGCAAGCTTGCGCTTGGCGGCATTCAAGCCACGATGGTGCTCACCGAGCTCTGCATTGGTTTTTGCGTTGGCGTTGGCGCCGGTTGTGCCGTTATCACGGGTCAGTTTTTTGGCCAGCACGATAGCGAGCGTCTGAGCCGTTCGGTCCATACAGCCATGACGCTTGCTTTGGTGGGCGGCATCGTCGTTTCCATTCTTGGCATGGTTTTTGTCGAGCCCATGCTGGTGTTGATGAATACGCCGCACGAGCTACTTGCCGAGGGCGTTGCCTATGCTCGCTGTTATTTTGCCGCGATGGTTGCGGCACTGCTGCTTAATATGGGAACCGCACTGCTGCGTGCCGTGGGGGATACGCGCGGTCCCGCTGTGATCATTGCCTCTGGCTGCCTTGTTAACGTGGTGCTGGATATCATCTTTGTTGCTGTGTTGCATATGGAGGCGCTGGGCTGCGGCATCGCGGTAGCGCTGACCATTTGCTCCAATGCAACGATGATCGTGTTGCGCATGATGCGCGCTCCGGGTGCATGGCGTCTTTCGCTGTCTAAGCTCGGCATCGATCGCGGTATTTGTAAGAGTATGATCTCGTGCGGTCTGCCACTCGGTTTTCAATCGGCTGCCTATTCGATCTCGAACGTGCTGATCCAGATGTCGGTCAACTCGTTTGGTGCCGATGTCACCACGGCATGGGGTCTATCTGGGCGCCTGGATGGCATTATCTGGATGGTGACCGAGGCGCTCGGCGTATCGATCACTACGTTCTCGGCGCAGAACTTTGGCGCGCGTAATTACGAGCGCATGCGCAAGGGCTACCACACGTCGCTCGTGCTTTCGTTTGCGCTGATCGGTGGCCTCTCTGCCGTGCTGATGGTGTTCTCGGGCCCGTTGTCGCGTCTGTTTGTCGACGATGCTTCGATTTCGGCGTACACCACGACGATTCTTCATTTCATCGCGCCGTTCTACGCGATCTTCTCGATTATCGAAAATGCGTCGGGCTCCATTCGCGGCGCCGGCGTGAGCTTGCAGCCCATGCTGCTCACGATTTTTGGCACCGTCGTGCTCAGGGTGATCTGGGTGTTTGCGATTATGCCGTTCGATCCGTCGCTTGAGCACCTGCTGCTGGTTTACCCCGTAACCTGGCTCATCACGGCCACGATGTTTACCATCTACCACCACAGCGGCAACTGGCTCGGCCGCGCCACCGCCTAATGATCCGTTTTCCTCCGTCCCCTTCGGATCATTTAGTATTCGATGCCTTGGCGGGCTAGGAGGCCTTCGTCGAAGTAGTGTTTGACGGGGCGCATTTCGGTTACTAGGTCGGCAAGGTCGGCGAGGGGCAGCAATCCGCGGCCGGTGAGCACGAGCTCCGTGGTGGTCGGTTTCATCGCGATCAACGCTTCGGCATCTTCACGCGTCACAAAGCCCCGTCGCATGGCTTCTCCCAGCTCATCCAAGATCAGCACGTCGACCTGGCCAATCTGCTCCCGCGCCAGCTCCATGATCTGTGTGGCACAGGCTTCGGGCGTGTCGCGGTCGGCCTGTACGATGCGTAGCTCCAATCGAGGTGCTGCGTCATGTTCGGCGCAGTGCAGCTTCTTGGCAAACTGCAGCATGAGTACGTCGAGCCCATATCCCGTGGCGCGCATCGCCAGTCCCAGCGCGGCCGTGGTTTTACCCTTGCCGTCGCCCGTATAGATCTGAACCTTGCCGACTTCGAGTGATGCCATCTCTATCCTTTCGTGCCCGGCGTCGGTTTATCGCCGGCCGGGTTGGGTATTCTAGTTAGCATTATCAACCCCAGTAGATGGAGTTCAAGCAGATGGAGATGGATGACAATAAACGTAGACGGAATATGATCCTCTACGTGCTCATCGCCTTCGTCGTCTACCTCGTGCTCTCGACCGTTCTGTTCCCTAACATCGGTCACACGCAGCAGATTACGAAGACCGATTACTCGACGTTTGTCAAAGCGCTCGATAAGAAGAGTGTCGACAAGGTCGAGTACAACACGGACGATTACTCGATTTATTACACCAAGAAGGGCGAGGACGAGAACATCGCCTATAAGACGACCGGTGTGCCGAACGATGCGGGCTTTACCGATCGCGTGCTTGAGTCTGGCGCTTCGCTGGAGTCGGTCGTTCCCGATAAAAACTCGGGTTTGATGACCTACTACTTGCTCACGCTCGTTCTTCCCATGGCGATTTTCTTCCTCATCGGTTGGTGGCTCAACCGCCGTATGAAGAAGGCCATGGGCGATGACGGTCCGTCGATGAACTTTGGCGGCGGCGGTTTTGGCGGCGGTGGACTGGGTAAGTCCGGCGCGCGCGTGATTGCTTCCAAGGACGTGGGCGTGACCTTTAAGGATGTCGCCGGTCAGGAAGAGGCCAAGGAGTCTCTCAAGGAGGTCGTCGACTTTTTGGAGAAACCGCAGCGCTACGAGGAAATCGGCGCCAAACTGCCGCGCGGCGCTCTTCTTGTTGGCCCTCCGGGTACCGGTAAGACCCTGCTTGCCAAGGCTGTTGCCGGCGAGGCCGGTGTTCCGTTCTTTAGCATTTCAGGCTCTGAGTTCGTTGAGATGTTTGTTGGTCGCGGCGCTGCTAAGGTTCGTGACCTGTTTAAGCAGGCCAAGGAAAAGGCCCCCTGTATCGTATTTATCGATGAGATTGATACCATCGGCAAAAAGCGTGACGGTGGCGGCTTTAGCGGCAACGACGAGCGTGAGCAAACGCTCAACCAGCTGCTGACCGAGATGGATGGCTTCGACAACCACAAGGGTATCGTCGTCCTCGCTGCCACCAACCGTCCTGACAGCCTCGATCCCGCTCTGCTGCGCCCCGGTCGTTTTGACCGCCGCATCCCCGTTGAGCTGCCCGACCTGACCGGCCGCAAGAACATCCTCGAGCTTCACGCCAAGAGTGTGAAGACCGAGCCGCCGATCGATCTGACCGCGATTGCCCGCGCCACGCCCGGAGCCTCGGGCGCCGACCTGGCCAATATCATCAACGAGGGCGCCCTGCGCGCCGTTCGCGAGGGTCGCAAGCGTGCAACCCAGGACGACTTCGAGGAGTCGGTGGAGGTCGTCATCGCCGGCCAGCAGCGTAAGTCCACGGTGCTGTCCGATCACGAGAAACAGGTCGTGTCCTATCACGAGATCGGCCATGCCATCGTTGCCGCCCGCCAGAAGGGTTCTGCGCCGGTTACGAAGATCACCATCGTGCCGCGTACGAGCGGTGCTCTGGGCTACACCATGCAGGTCGAGGAGGACGAGCGCTTCTTGACCACGCGCCAGGAGGTGCTCGACAAGCTCGCTGTCTACTGCGGCGGACGTGCTGCCGAGGAGCTCATCTTTGGTGAGATGACGACTGGCGCGGCCAATGATATCGAGCAGGCCACCAAGCTCGCCCGCAACATGGTGACGCGCTTTGGTATGTCGGAAGAGTTTGGCATGATGGCGCTCGGTACCGTTCAGAATGCCTACCTCAACCAGGACACGTCGCTCACCTGTGCCCCCGGTACGGCCGAGCGCGTCGACGCGATCGTCGCCAAGCTGATCGAGGACGCACATGACCGCGCCCTGCAGATCCTCAAGGAGAACAAGTTTAAGCTCCATGAGCTGGCTCGTTATCTGTACAAGAAGGAGACGATCACGGGCGAGGAGTTCATGAATCTCCTCACGCGCGAGAATCCGCTGATGCCAAAGCAGCAGTAAGGCTGGTTGCACAACGTCGAACGCCCCATTTGAGTTTCTATCTCAAATGGGGCGTTTTGTTTGGGAGGGATATGTATGAAGATCGTGGTGAGTGCCTGCTTGATGGGAGAGAGCTGCAAATATAACGGGCTCGACAATTACCATCGCGCGTTGGTCGAGGCCTGCGAACGCACAGGGACCGAGGTCCTGTTGGTGTGCCCCGAGGTTTTTGGCGGCTTGCCCACACCGCGCAAGCCGTCCGAGATTGTGAATGGCGAGGTTTGTACCTGCGAGGGCATCTCGGTCGATCGCGAGTTTCGCCTGGGTGCAGAGCGCGCGCTCGATATGTGCGAGCAGGCGGGCGGCCCGTCCGAGATCGCTGCGTGCGTCTTACAGGACCGTAGCCCCTCGTGCGGTGCGGGTCGCGTCTACGATGGTACCTTTAGCGGCACGCTCACTGTGGGCAATGGTGTTTTTGTCGATCTGCTGCTGCGTCACGGGTACCGTGTGATTCCGGCTAGCGAGTTCGATCCCAGCATACTGGAACATTGTCCACAGCACTCGAACCCAACACTTCCTCACGGGTGACCGTTTTGGCATCATCCGTGAAGTTGATATTGAGTACGACCCGGTCATCAAAGACGTAGACCGAGTTGACAGGCGCCGTACCCATGCAGCCCCTCCCCACGGCCCTCGCGCAGGAACGCGCACACGGCCTTCCCGTCTCTTGCGCCTCTCCCGGAACTGTCCACATCAGCGTAGCCAATCCAGTCCGCCAAGGGCTGCAGCCCGGACAACGCGGCGATGGAGGGCTTCTTCGGCCTGCTCAAGAAGGAGTTCTGGCACGGCAGGGACTGGTCGGACTGGACCCCCGCCCGCTTCATCGAGGAACTCGGGGGCTGGATCGGCCGATACAATACGGAGAGGCGCAGCGATGCGCTCGGTGGCCGCACCCTGGCCGAGTTCCGCTCCGCGCTGGGAAGGGCCGCGTAACGGTCCAAGAAATCGTCCGCAGTCCCCATTCTTGCCCCTTTGGGACGGCTTCTTGTTGGGGCGTGCCTGCCCCAAACCCTGCTAGGAACGAGTGCAGCAAACTGGAATTTTAAATTAGTCTTTGCAAATAACCTTTGAACCTTCACCATCAATTACAATTCCCTGACGATTGTTAATTGGGCATAGATTCAAATCCGAAAACTCAGTCATTATTTTCTCGGTAACTTTCTTAAATGGTGCTGTGAGATAATGCGGAAGAACATAGAAATCAATTAAATCAAGCCCTGCATCATCTTCTTGTGAGTAGTCCTCCGGCTTTTCATCCATTTGCTCGATATATTGGATGCTTTGAGCGCATACAATCGCACCTGCCGATTCACCAATCATCAGTTTTCCCTTTGCCAATTCTTTCTTCAACAGCTCATCCGTTCCCGTTTTACGGAGCTGGTCTATAAGGAAAAAAGAATTTCCGCCGGTAAAATAGATCACATCCGCATCTTCAAAAAGAGACTGTATCGTTGAATAAGCCTCCGTTGAAATATCAATTTCAGTTACGATTGCTCCCAACTTTTTGAATAATTTTCGAGCCGAGCCGACATAACCGGTGTAGCCTTCACGCAGCGAAGCTGTTGGAATAAATGCGACTTTTTTATTTTCAATTTCTTCCTTTATCAGACTTCCTACACTTGAAAAGTGCGAACATAAAAACAGTTTCATCAATATTCTCCTTTATATATAAAATCTAATTTGTTGAACTAAGCCGTGTATACCATACTCTCCAATGAAAGAACGCCCTGATATAGCGAAATATTGCCGTTTTCCTGCATACGTGCGTACGCACTCCACAGGAATTCTAAGGGGCCTGCCCCCTTAGCACGCGGACTTTGGAACAAAGTCTAGTGTGCTACGCCTTGCCAGAGGTGTACTGGCTCCCGGTACGCACGTACGCAGCAATTGCCATCAATGCGTCATATGGGTGGCGATCAAGTTCGCACAAACCGACCTTGATCCCGAAAAACAAAAGGTAGGATACCATCACCACGATGATATCCTGCCTTTTGTTCGTTCCTGTTTACCGTTCCGAGTAGTCCTTCCGCAGAATTTCCGATAAACAAAAAACGTACCCGAACCCTTTCTCGTAAAGAATCGGGTTCGAGTACGAACTGAATACTGGAGCAATATAAAACCACCACAAAGGTGCCTGTCCCCTTTGTGGCGGTTTTGGCCTAGAGCTAGAGCGTGTGGCCGTAGGCGTTGGCGGCCTTGATGGCGGCGGCGAACTTTTCGTCGGTGAAAGGCTCGGGATTGCCTTGCTTCCACTCGTTGGTGGCGTGTGCGAACTCGCACAGGGCAGGGATATCGGCCTCGGAAAGGCCGACCTGCTCAAGCGTCACGGGCAGCCCCATCTGCTTGTTAAAGGCGGCGTAGCGCTCAAGGTTCTCGGTATCGCCCGTATAGGCAAACAGCACGAGCACGCCCAGGCTCACGACCTCGCCGTGCAGGTAGGAGCCCTCGCGCGGGATGCTGCACGTGGCGTTGTAGAACGCATGCGCCACGCTCGAGTTGTAGTAGTAATCGTTTTGGTTGGTCAGGTTCGAGACATAGCCCGTGTTGACCACGATGTCGAGCGCGATCTGCTTGACGGCCTCGCTCGACAGGTCCTGGCGCACGTCCTCTAGACCCTGCACGCCATAGGTAAACAGCGGCTCGGAGCAGGTGTGGGCGAGTGCCAGGCCAAGTCCGGCGGTGTGCTCCAGGTTGCCGGCGCTCGTGGCGTACTCGACCTCGGGCTGCTTGGACAGGGCATCGCCCACGCCCGCCCAGAAGTACTCCGCCGGAGCCTCGGCGATGATCTTGGGGTTGATGAAGATGTGCGCGGGGCGGTTTGGGTACGAATAGCCCTCGAGCGAGCCGTCGTCGTTGTAGACAACGGCAATGGCGGTCGCGGCCGAGCAGTTGGAGCAGATCGTCGGTACCGTAAAGACGATCTTCTTGAGCTCGATGGCCGCTGTCTTGACGGTGTCGAGCGCCTTGCCGCCGCCGCATGCGATAAGAACGTCGGCTTCTTGGCAGGCAGGGGAGTTCACAACCTTGGCGATATTGGCACGCGTGCTGTTGGTGCCGTAGACGCGCGTCTCCAGAATCTCGACGTCGGTGCCCTCCAGCGCCGCTTCGATACCGGGAAGCGCCGCTGCCAGTGCTCGTTTACCACCGATAATCGCGACCTTGGTCGCTCCGTACTCGTCCAGTGCGCCGGGCAGCTCGTCAAAGCAGTCCTCGCCGACGGTGTAGTCGCTCATTCCAATCGTGCGCATAGCAGCCTTCTTTCGTTAGATAAAGTGCTTTCAGGTATTTTGCTCCAAGTGAGCGCTTGCGATCGCGAGAAGTTTCTAAAGTATGAAACCGATGTTGAGGGTTTTTCGCCGGCGTTGACCGTGTTACCATACAGCGCATAAGCGTTGATGGGGACGAGTAGTCGGCCGTCCGCATGCCACAGAGAGCGGGGAGCGCTGAGAACCCGTGCATGCGACCGATGAAAATCACCCCGGAGCTGCGGTCCCAACGGACGTGCCGCGCAGGTTCGTCTTAGTAGACATCGCCGAGATGGTCGTCGATACAGACCAGCCGAGTAACGGATGCGAGCGCGCGAATACGCGGGCGAGGGCATCTAAGCTGGGTGGTTAAGCGAAGAGCTTTTGCGGGCGTGCAGCCCGTTTGTGGCGCTTCGTCCCAGCTTGTAGGGACGGGCGCTTTTTTGGTGCCCAGAGGGCGTGCGCGCCCATGACAAGAAAGGGGTACCGTGGCAAACGAGTACAAGCAGACGATGAATCTGCCTAAAACCGGATTTCCCATGCGTGCCGGTCTTTCCAAGTCCGAGCCCAAGCGACTCAAGGACTGGCAGGACAACAAGGTCTACGAGCAGGTTCTGAAGAAGAACGAGGGTCACAAGAAGTTCGTGCTGCACGACGGTCCTCCGTACGCCAACGGCCCGATCCACATCGGCCATGCCATGAACAAGATTTCCAAGGACATGATCAACCGTTACTGGATGATGCAGGGCTATGAGGTTCCCTATGTTCCCGGTTGGGACTGCCACGGTCAGCCGATTGAGCACAAGGTCGAGGAGAAGCTCGGCACCGAGAAGTTCAACCAGACCTCCACGGCCAAGATCCGTGAGCTCTGCAACAAGTTCGCTGTCGAGAACATCGAGCTGCAGAAGGCCGGCTTCCGTCGTCTGGGCGTGCTCGGCGACTGGGACAACCCCTATTTGACGCTCTATCACCAGCATGACACCGCCGACATCGAGGTCTTCAAGGCCATGTTCGATAAGGGCATGATCTATCGCGGCCACAAGCCGGTTCACTGGTGCAAGCACTGCCACACCGCGCTGGCCGAGGCCGAGATTGAGTACTCCGACGAGACGAGCCCGTCCATCTTCGTGCGCTTTGAGATGACTTCCAAGCCCGCCGGCCTCGAGGACTTCGACGGCCCGGTCGACTTCATCATCTGGACGACCACGCCGTGGACCATCCCCTCCGACCAGGCCGTTTCCCTTAAGCCCGGCGCCGCCTATGTCGCCGTTGAGCACGAGGGCCGTGCCGAGGTCATGCTCGAGGACCTGGCTCCCAAGTGCTGCGAGGAGTTTGGCTGGGAGTACACCCCGGTTATGGTCGACGGCAAGCCCTATGTGGTTCCCGCCGAGACCTTCCACCACATCCACTACAAGCAGCCGATCTTTGACGGCGTTGAGGGCGTGGCGCTGCTGGCCGATTACGTCGGCGTCGATGACGGTACCGGTATCGTCCACAACTCGCCCGGCCACGGCGTCGACGACTACTTTGCCTGCCTCAAGGAGGGCATCACCGACATCTGCATGCCGGTCGATGACGACGGCAAGTTCTACACCGGCGAGGAGTTTGGCACCGGCGGCCCCTTCAGCGGTATGGACACCGATGAGGCCAACCCGCACATCATCGAGTTCCTGCGCGAGCGTGGCACCCTGGTCCTCGAGAAGAAGATCACGCACAGCTATCCGCACTGCTGGCGCTGCAAGCACCCGGTGCTCTTCCGTGCTACCGACCAGTGGTTCGTCTCGATGGACAAGACCGGCTTGCGCGAGCAGGCTGGCAAAGAGGTCCGCGAGAACGTCAAGTGGTATCCGGCCCACGCCGCCAACCGCATTGGCGCCATGGTCGAGCAGCGTCCCGACTGGTGCATCAGCCGTCAGCGCAACTGGGGTGTGCCTATCCCCAGCTACACCTGCGCCGACTGCGGCGAGAAGGTCATGAACGACGCCACGCTCGACGCCGTCATCAAGCTCTTCCACGAGAAGGGCTCCGACGCCTGGTTCACCGACGCTCCCGAGAGCTACCTGGGCGAGGCCTGCGTCTGCCCCAAGTGCGGTGGCCATCACCTCAAGGCCGATAAGGACATCCTTGACGTGTGGTGGGACTCCGGCGTGTCTTGGAAGGCCGTCTGCGAGTACCGTCCCGAGCTGGAGTACCCGGCGGACGTCTACCTCGAGGGCTCTGACCAGCACCGCGGTTGGTTCCAGAGCTCACTGCTCACCTCGGTGGGCGCCAACGGCCACGCTCCGTACAAGGCGGTCGTCTCGCAGGGCTTTACCCTCGACGGCCAGGGCCGCAAGATGTCCAAGTCGCTCGGCAACGTTATCGACCCCAACAAGGTCTGTGACGAGATGGGCGCCGACATCATCCGCCTGTGGGTTGCTTCCGTCGATACCAGCTCCGACGTGTCCATCGACCACGAGATTCTTGCTCGTACGTCCGATGCCTACCGTCGTTTCCGCAACACGCTGCGCTTCCTGCTCTCCGAGCTCGAGGGTCAGTTTGAGCCCGAGACCGACGGCGTCGCCTTTGCCGACCTGCTGCCGCTCGACAAGCTCATGGTTGCCCGCCTGACCCAGGTCCAGGCCGAGGTCGACGACGCCTACGCTAGCTACGAGTTCCCGCGCGCCTACCGTGCGCTTTACGACTTTGTGGTTACCGAGCTGTCCAACGTGTATCTCGACGCCCTGAAGGACCGTCTGTACTGCGAGAAGCCCGGCTCGCTCGAGCGCCGGAGCGCCCAGACCGTGCTTGCCGAGCTCTTCTCGATGCTCATGCGCGACCTGCAGCCGATCCTGTCCTACACGGTCGACGAGGCCATGGCCTATGCACCCACCGGCTGCGTCGATCACCAGAAGTACGCCGCGCTGCTCGATTGGTATAAGTCGCCCATTACGGTCGACGAGGCCAATGAGTTTGAGGGCGTGCTTGAGGCTTCGCTCGAGCTCCGTAGCGCCGTGACCAAGGCCCTTGAGGATGCCCGCTCCGCCGGCACCTTCACTAAGAGCCAGCAGGTCCGCGTCAAGGCAGTCGTTCCCGCCGAGATGTATGCGCTGCTGACCGGCGACAAGGCCGTCGACCTGGCCGAGTTCTACATCGTCTCCGCTGTTGAACTGACCCAGGGCGAGGACCTCTCCGTTGCCATCGAGGCTGCCGAGGGCGAGTGCTGCGACCGTTGCTGGAATTACCGCACCACCGTTGGCGAGTACAACGGTCACGCTCACATCTGCGAGAGGTGTGCGAATGCCCTTTAGGTTCCGCCGTTCTACCGAACGGCGGACCTGCCGACGCTGCGCGGGCCGCATTTGGATAATCTGACGTTCAACTTCAAGGGCGCGACCAGAAGGTCAGCGCCCTTTCGTTTCACGTCACCTTGTCTCAAATGCGACCCGCTCGCTCATTTATGCTCTACCTGCGGTGTTTCCGTTCTTGGGAGATTTGTCGCTTCTTGCCTGCGTCAATGTATGATTATCTACTGCGTTAAACGTAATTCGATGTTCTTGAGGGTAGGGGATTGATTTGGGTCGTACTGGGGATATGACGCCGCCTTTGCGTTGGCGGTTGGGTGTTGCTGGTAGCGTGGCGTTGGCCGTGCTGCTTGTTGACCAGCTGACCAAGCTTGCGGTTCGTGCCGTCGGCGATGCTCTACATGTGACTGTTATCCCCGGTGTGATCGACTTCCTTTTCGTGCGTAACATCGGTGCTGCCTTTAGCATGGGCGAGGGACATGGCCTCGCGTTTGCCGTGCTGGCGTTTGTCGTTATCGTTGCGATCGCGGTGTACTTGCTTCGCGCGCCCCAGCTTGCTCGCTTTGAGGTTGTGGGCATGGCTATGGTCGTGGGCGGCGCCATTGGCAATGCGATCGACCGTCTGGCTTTTGGCTTTGTGACCGATTTTATTGCCACCACCTTCATCGACTTCCCCGTCTTCAATGTGGCCGATGTCGGCATTACGGTCGGTGTGGTGCTTGCCCTCATCGGCTACATGTTCTTGAGTCCTGCGGCCCGTGAGGTCGATGCGACCGCCGAGCTTAACGCTCGTGACGAGGCCCGCGCCAAGCGCAAAGCCAAGCAGCGTGGGGAGCGTGCCCGCAAGATTCGCGAAAGGAATGAGCGCTAATGGCCGACATCCATATCCTTGTTGCCGACGATGCCGCTGGTCAGCGCCTTGACGCCTATCTGGGCGCCAATGACGGCTGCCCTACGCGCTCTGCCTGCGCGCATCTGATCGAGGGCGGCGCCGTAATCGTGAACGGCGAGACCTGTTTGTCAAAAAAGTATGCCGTACGCGCCGGTGACCGCATCTCGGTTGACCTGCCCGAGCCTCACGATCCGACTGACGTGATTCCCGAGGCCATTCCCCTCGATATCCGCTACGAGGACGATTACCTCATCGTGCTTTCCAAGCAGCGCGGCCTGGTGTGCCATCCTGCGCATGGTCATGAGAGCGGTACGCTCGCGAATGCCCTGGTCTATCACTGCGGTATCGACCATCTGGGCACCGTGCAGGGTGAGGACCGCCCCGGCATCGTGCATCGCCTGGATCGCGATACCTCGGGCCTTATGCTCGCGGCAAAAGACGACGACACCCAGCGCGCGCTTCAAAATCTCATCCGTACGCGTACGCTCGACCGCCGCTACATTACGCTCGTTCACGGACACATCGCCATGGACGAGGGCACTATCAACACCGGTATTGCCCGCTCAACGCGCGACCGCGTGAAGATGGCGGTTTCTGATGACCCCTTTGCGCGCCAGGCCATCACGACCTTCAAGGTGCTCGAGCGCTTTGATTCCACGCGTTTCGACGACGGCTACACGCTCGTCGAGTGCCACCTTTTTACCGGCCGCACGCATCAGATTCGTGTGCACATGCGCCATATCAACCACGCTTGCGTGGGCGATCCGCTTTACGGCAAGTGCGATGCGCGCGCCGATCAGGGCCTGACCAGGCAGTTCCTCCATTCCTGGCGTGTGGCGTTCGATCATCCCGTGACGGGAGAGCGCATTGAGTGCCGCGACGAGCTGCCGTGGGATCTCGCCGCCGTCCTCGACGACTTAGCCCCGCGTTCGCTTGGTCGCACTGCTGCCGGCGACGAAATCGTACCGCAGCTCGGCCTGCTCGAAGCCTAGCCAGTATTAGGTGGTTTCTTGAACTCGGTAAGCCTGCGGTAAGATATACGATTGTTTACGTAACACGTTCCTGGGAGCCTGCATGCTCGCCTTTTTACAAACCAACACACCCATCGTGATCTTCAACCAGATTGTCGTCACGCTGCTCACGGTCTGCTTCTTGTACCAGGTGGTCTTCTTTGTCATCGGTGCTCTCCGCGGCGAGGTCGCGCCTCCCAAGGCCAAAAAGCTGCACCGCTATGCCTTCTTTATCGCGGCGCATAACGAGGAGGCCGTGATTGCCAACCTCGTTCGCTCCATCAAGGACCAGGATTATCCTTCAGAGCTTATCGAGGTCTTTGTCGTCGCCGATGCTTGCACCGACAACACGGCGCAGCTCGCGCGCGAGGCGGGCGCCATTGTGTACGAGCGCAATGACCTGGCCCGTAAAGGCAAGAGTTGGGTCATGGACTTTGGTTTCGACCGTATCCTTAACGAGTATCCCGACACCTTTGAAGGTTACTTTATCTTCGATGCCGATAATGTTATCGCCCGCGATTATGTGTCCAAGATGAATGATGCCTTTGACCAGGGCTTCCATGTGGTCACGAGCTATCGTAACTCCAAGAACTTCGGAAGCTCGTGGATCTCGGCAGCGAATGCCACTTGGTATCTGCGCGAGGCGCGTTTCCTCAACAACGCGCGCAACATCTGCAAGACGTCCTGTGCTGTCTCGGGTTCGGGCTACCTCATCTCAGCCAGTGTTATCGAGGGCATGCACGGCTGGCAGTTCCACACGCTGACCGAGGATATTCAGTTCACGACGTTCTGTGCCATTCACGGCATTCGTATTGGCTATGCGCCGGCTGAGTTCTTTGACGAGCAGCCTGTGACGTTTAAGGCTTCTTGGAAACAGCGTATGCGTTGGACCAAGGGCTTCTACCAGGTCTTCTTTACCTACGGTAAGCATCTGGTCAAGTCAACCTTCCGCTATCATCGCTTCGCTGCCTACGACATGTTCATGACAATCGCACCGGGTATGCTGCTATCGCTGATTTCGATGCTTGCCAATGCGACGTTCCTCATTGTTGGCGGTCTTTCCCACGGCTTCTTAGCTACCGAGGTCGAGATGCAGGCGTGTGCCGCTTCGCTCATCATGACCTTCGTCATGATGTATCAGACCTTCTTTATCCTGGCGCTGCTCACGACTATCTTTGAGTACAAGCACATCCATTGCGCGCAAAAGTGGCGCCTGGTGACCAACCTGTTTACCTTCCCGATCTTTATGTTCAGCTATATCCCCATTACGGTGGCTGCGTTGTTCCTGAAGGTCGACTGGGTCCCGACGCAGCATGCCGTCAGCGTTACCCTCGACGAGGTCATGCAGGGCGCTAAATAACCACCACCAAAACCACCACGAAGGGGACAGGCACCTCTGTGGTGGTTTTTGCTTTTGAGTGACTGCCCCGGGAGGTGTTCAATGGTCTATATTCCCTTTTGGATCTGCGCCTTTGCCGGTGCGGTGATTGATGTCCGTGAACGGCGGTTTCCCAACGCGCTTGCCGCCGCATGCGCCGTGGCGGCGTTTGCAGGCGTTTGGCTGGACAGGGGCTTGAACACGGCGCTTGACCACGCCGGTCCTGCCGTTATCGTGTACCTTTCCCTTGTGCTGACCGAGTCGCTTTGGCGGCGTTTCCGCCAGGCCCCCGGCATCGGCATGGGGGATGCCAAGGCGCTTTTCGCGCTTTGCACGCTCGACCCTCTGGGCGGCATCGTGGCATTTGCCGTCGCGCTCCTGGTCCTGGCCCTCTCCTGCCTCTTTACAAAATCGCGCTCCCTGCCATTGCTCCCGTTTTTGGTGCCGATATTTGCCATAATCGAGGTCGTGGGCTGGACATTGTAACCGATTGCGCATCCTTTTTAAGGAGCATGCCATGGCAACTAATCAAGAAACGGCCGTCATTAAGGCGCGCATGGACCGCATTCCCGCGGCGTTGTCGCCCGAGCTGGTCGAGCGTATCGCCGCCGACCGCGCCTCGGGTGTCGTTAATCCTTATCGATGCTGCGACGACCAGGTCATTCGTCGTATAGATCGCGCTGCCGACAAAGGCACGCTTATGCGTCCGGCGTTTATGCGCGATACCGAAAAGATTCTTCATCTTCCTGCGTACACGCGTTATGCAGGCAAAACGCAGGTCTTTAGCTTTCGCAGCAACGACGACCTGTCGCGGCGCGGCCTTCATGTGCAGCTCGTCTCGCGCATTGCCCGCGATATCGGCCGTGCCCTGGGCCTCAACAGCGATTTGATCGAGGCGATTGGCCTGGGCCACGATTTGGGCCACACGCCCTTTGGCCATGCCGGCGAGCGTTTCCTCAGCGAAATCTATCACGAGCGTACGGGTCGTTATTTTTTCCATAACGTGCAGTCCGTCCGCGTGCTCGACGCGCTGTACGGCCGCAACGTGTCGCTCCAGACGCTCGACGGCGTGCTGTGCCATAACGGCGAGTACGAGCAGCGTGTCTTTGAACTCTCGGACATGGCGTCGTTTGACCAGTTCGACCGTACCGTCGAGGACTGCATCGCCACGGGCTATGGCGCGATCGAGCACCTGCGCCCCATGACCCTCGAGGGCTGTGTGGTGCGTATCTCGGATATCCTCGCCTACGTCGGTCGTGATCGTCAGGACGCCATTGCGGCGGGCCTGCTGTCGCCCGACGCTTTTGACGATGGTCGGGGCGGCGCCTATAACAGCTGGATTCTCACGCACGCTTCCATCGATATCGTTGAGCATAGCTATGGCAAACCGCGTATCGAGATGAGCGAGGACCTGTTTGAGGAGATCCGCCGGGCGAAGCGCGAGAACTACGAGAAGATCTATAGCAAGGGCGGTATCGAAGGCGATTCTGAGGCAGAGTTGCGTGAGGCTTTCGAAAAGCTCTACGACCGTTGCCTGCGGGATCTAAATAAAGGCGACGAGTTCTCTTACATCTTTAAGCATCATGTTTCGCGCATTGAGCAGCAGCTTTCCTACTACGATCGCACCTATGCCTGGCAGGACGACAAGGATCAGGCCGTCGTCGATTACATCGCAAGCATGACGGATGGTTATTTCTGCGAGCTGACGAGCAAATTGTTCCCAGGTCTAAAGTTTCCGCACCGCACCTATATTAACGAACGGTAGTTCGTATCCTTTCGGTATACTATTGGTCAACAACGATTTTGATTAATGCACGGGATGGCTATGGACGACCTTTTTTCTGCTTCGACGCGCGAGCGCTCCTTTAAAAATGCGCCGCTTGCGGTGCGTATGCGCCCCAATTCGCTCGACGAGTATGTGGGCCAGCAAAAGGCCGTCGGTAAGGGCTCGTGGCTGCGCGCCGCGATTGAGCATGACGTGCTGTCGAGCGTGATTCTGTACGGCCCGGCTGGCACGGGCAAGACGACGCTGGCCCACATTATCGCCAACCATACCAAGAGCGAGTTTGTCGAGGTCAGCGCCGTGACGGGCACTGTGAAGGACCTGCGCCGCGTAATCGATGAGGCTAAGACCCGTCTGAACACCTACGACCGCCGCACCATTCTGTTTATCGATGAGATCCATCGCTTTTCGAAGTCGCAGCAAGATGCCCTGCTGCATGCGGTCGAGAACCGCACCGTCATTATGATTGGCGCCACGACGGAAAACCCGTACTTTGAGGTCAACTCGGCATTGCTCTCGCGTGGGCGTGTGGTAGAGCTTGAGCACCTGAAGGACGAGGATATCGCCATGCTCATTGAGCGTGCGCTCGAGGCGCCGCAGGGTTTAAACGGTAAGTTCTCGGCCGATGAGGATACAGTCAAGACCATTTGCACGCTGGCCGCGGGTGATGCGCGCTCGGCGCTCACGACGCTCGAGCTTGCGAGTGAGATTGCCGTTACGCGTCCCGATACCGAGGGAACGCCAGCGCCGGCGGCGGGGGAACGCTATCCCATTACCGTGGATGACGTGAAGATCGCCAATCCGCGTCGTGGTTTTTCGTATGACAAAAACGGTGACATGCACTACGACATTATCAGTGCGTTTATTAAATCTATGCGCGGCAGCGACCCCGATGCCACGATCTATTGGCTCGCGCGCATGATCGATGCAGGGGAGGATCCCAAGTTTATCGCTCGCCGCATTATTATTCAGGCTTCCGAGGATGTTGGCAACGCCGACCCGCAGGCGCTTTTGGTGGCACATGCCGCATTTAAATCTGCCGAGGTCATTGGCTATCCCGAGTGTCGCATCAACCTGGCTCAGGCTGCGCTCTATGTGTGCCTGGCGCCTAAGTCCAACGCGTGCGAGGCCTCGATCGATGCGGCGCTGGCCGATATCCACAGCAGTGGTCTTCGCGAGGTGCCGAGTTACCTGCGCGATCGTCACCGTCCCGGCAGCGACGAGTATGGTGTATACAAGTACCCGCACGATTATCCCGAAGGCTGGGTCGATCAGCGCTATTTGCCCGAGGGGTTGGAGCGCGGCGCGTTCTGGCAGCCTGCCGGCCGCGGTTGGGAAGAGTGGCGTGTGGAGCAAAGCGAGCGCGACCGTAGCGGCAACGCTCCCAAGTAGGCCATTGGCGCCTCGCACATTCCCTTTGGGTATCTTTGCCCTTCTTTGGGGTACCATGAAAAACGTCTGTATTTCGATTCTTTCGGGAGGCTTGTATGAGTCCCATTCAAATCGCCCTGCTGGTGCTCGCCGTTGCCGGCGTGTGGGCTGTTGTCGAGCTCGCGCTCACGCTGCGCAAGACCCGCACCGTCGTCGACTCGCTCGACAAGACGGTGAGCGACCTCAATAATACGCTCGCCGAGGCACAGCCCGTGGTGGCAAAGCTCGATGGCGCCGTTGACGAGCTTACGCCGGCACTTGCCCAGATGGAGCCGCTCCTCAAGTCGAGCAAGACTGCCGTTGACGCCCTGACGTCTAACCTCGTTGAGGTTGAGGCGGTCGTTCGCGACATTTCCGAGGTTACGGGCAGCATGGCCGAGGCCAGTAATGCCGTATCGAGCGTGACTGATTCTGCGGCTGGTGCCGTTCAGAAGCTCTTTAATAAGGTGAAAGCCCCCGCAGCCGACGCCGAGCGCAAACTTTCCGCTGCCGCCGAAGCCGAGCAGCCGACTGAGCGCGTCCTAATTGGCGAAACCGGGGACGAGGCCGCTGCTGACGACGATGATGTTCAGAAGCCCGCAGCCAAGCCTGCTCAGTATTACACCTATACGCCTGCCGAGACCTCCGAGGAGTCCTGCGATGAGTAGTGAAGCAACCTGCCCCATCACGCTGAGCGTTGCCGGTGATCCTCGTCTCGCGCGCTTGGTGCGCATGACGGCCGCCAACGTCGGCGCCCTGTGCTCTATGTCCGTCGATCGCATCGAGGATATCCGCATGGCTGCCGAGGAAGCCTTCATCTTTGGGTGCACCGCGGTCGACTGCGACGACATCACGATCAATTTCGATGTGGACGAATCTCACGTCGGCATGACCTTTACCTTTGGGGAACAGGCCACCGTCGACGAGGATGACCAGGCTGCTGTGTATGCCGAGCTCATTCTTGCAAGCGTGTGCGATTCCTACGAAAAGACTGCGGCGCCCCTAACGCTTTCCCTCGACCTCAAGGCGGATATCTAATATGACCGAACGTTCCCGGAGCGGCAAGACCGCTTGGGACAAGGAGAAAACCCGCGAGCTGTTTCGTCGTTATAAGGAGACCGGCGATCCGGATGCTCGCGAGCAGCTCGTCATGTCCCATATGAACCTGGTAAGGTTTCTTGCCAACAAATTTAAGAACCGCGGCGAGCCGCTCGATGACCTTTTGCAGGTCGGGTACTTGGGCTTGCTCAAGGCTATCGATCGCTTTGATCCTGAGCGCGGACTCGAGTTCACGACGTTTGCCACGCCCACCATCTTGGGCGAGATTAAGCGCCACTTCCGCGACAAGGGCTGGAGCGTGCGCGTGCCCCGTCGTTTGCAGGAGCTCTCGGCCAAGGTCAACCAGGCTACCGATAAGCTCACCAACGAGCTGCAGCGTTCGCCCAAGGTTGAGGAAATCGCCGAATACCTGGACGTGACCGTCGACGAGGTGCTCGAAGCCATGGAGTCGTCCTCGGCCTACACCTCGGTGCCCATCGAGGCCCCCGGTGCGTCCGATTCCGATGATGCGCCTTCGATTCTCGATCGCTATGTCGACGACGACAACGAGCTCGACTTTACCGATGACCGCCTGGTAATCGAGGAAGCCATCCGCGATTTCTCGCCGCGCGAGCGCGAGGTTATCGAGCTGCGCTTCGTTAAGGGCATGACCCAGATCGAGATTGCCAAGAAGCTTGGCATCTCGCAGGTGCAGGTCTCGCGCCTGCTGCGCCGTACCCTTAAGAAGATTCAAGATAAGATCGACCCCGACGGAGTGATGATTCGTTCATGAGTGAGCACCCCCAACAAATCGATCGCGTGCTGCGCGACACCCGCATTCTGACGCTTCGCATTTGGGCTGTTGTCGGCTGCATTGTCATCGCCGCTGTCATCTTTAACCTTATGGGCATCCTGGCACCGGTTATTGAGTTTCTTGCCGTCGGCTCCATCATTGCTTTTGTGATGTCCCCGATCACCAACTGGCTCGAGCACCATGGCGTGAATCGCGGCATCGGTTCGCTTATCGCGCTAATTGTTGTTGTTGCCGTGCTCGTCGGTGTCGTTTGTATCTTGTCGCCGATTCTCTTTGGTCAGATCATGGAAGTCCTGAGCCGCCTGCCTGAGCAGCTTCGTGTTGCGGGTGGCGACCTCAACGAGATGATCTCGCATGCCAAGACGCTTAACAACACGCCGCTCAAGGAGTATCTGGACGATAATCTTTCGTCGCTTGTTACCGTGGCATCGAAGTACGTGTCTCAGATCGCTGCCGAGCTTGGCCGCGGTGTGTTCCCGCTCATCACCAATACGGCCTCGCAGTTGTTCGTGCTCTTCCTTGGTCTGGTGCTTGCGTACTGGATGGCCTGCGACTACCCTCGCATGCACCACGAGATTTGCACCATCATCGGTCAGGAGAAGGAGACCTCGTACCGCTTTATGGTCGCCATCCTTTCTCGCTCTGTCGGCGGCTACATGTGCGGTATGGTCGTGACGTCCATCTGCGGTGGTTTCCTCGCTTTTATCGGTTTTATTATCATCGGCCATCCGTATGCGGCGCTCATGGCTATCTTTACCGGCATCATGCATTTGGTTCCGGTCGTCGGTCCCTGGGTGAGCGCAGCAATCGCCACGGTGCTCGGTTTCATGTTCAGCCCCATGTTGGCGTTGTGGACGCTCGTCGTGACGATGGTCGCGCAAAACGTTACCGATAACGTGATTTCGCCCAAGGTCATGCAGAGCTCGGTTCAGGTGCATCCCATCATGAGCCTCACGGCGCTCGTTATTGGCTCGGCACTTATGGGCCCCATCGGCATGATTATTGCCATCCCGCTGTGTGCGGCCCTCAAGGGTATCTTCGTGTACTACTTCGAGAATGAGACCGGCCGCCAGCTTGTGGCTTATGACGGCGCCGTGTTTAAGGGCACGCCGTACCGCGATGCCGATGGCAACCCGGTCGCCGCCTACGATGCGCTCGGCGATGACACCTTCATTTACGAGTCCGAGCTCATCGGCAACGAGACTGCGCCCGAGGCCAAGGCCATGCCCAAGCCCGAGCTTGATAATCCCTGGATTAAGCTCTCTGGCCTGCAGCCCGATGCCACGGGCTTCTTCAAGAACCCCTTTGCCAAGGACGATGACTCCAACACTGACGACGATACCAAAACCGGCATCGACGGCTCCATGGACGATGACGACAAGTAGCGGGGTAATTCGGGCTAACATTCATACGCGCTAACATGCAATTTCGCTGAAGGGCCGGCATTGTGCCGGCCCTCTTTTTTGCACAGGCGCGGTGGGATGGTAATATCGTTACGTTTGAACTGTTTCGATGTGAAATCGAGGAGATTCCCTCTATGAGTGCTGACTACCCGTCAATGACTACGGCCGAGATCCGCTCCAAGTTCCTTAACTTCTTTGAGGAGCGCGGTCTTAAGCTCTATCCTTCTTCGTCCCTCGTCCCCGACGACCCTTCGCTGCTGCTTGCCAACGCCGGTATGAACCAGTTTAAGGAGTACTACCAGGGCAAGAAGACCATGAAGGAGATCGGCGCGATCTCCTGCCAGAAGTGCGTCCGCACCAACGACATCGATTGCATCGGCGAAGACGGCCGTCACCTGTCCTTCTTCGAGATGCTCGGCGACTTCTCCTTTGGCGGCGTCTCCAAGCAGCAGGCCTGCGCTTGGGCCTTTGAGCTCATTACCAAGGAGTTCAAGCTGCCGCTCGATCGCCTGTACTTCACCGTCTTTACCGAGGACGACGAGACTCATGACGTGTGGCGCTCCCTGGGCGTTGCCGAGGATCACATCTCCCGCCTGGGCGAGGACGACAACTTCTGGGCCGCTGGCCCCACCGGCCCCTGCGGTCCGTGCTCCGAGATCTACTTTGACATGGGCGAGGAGGTCGGCTGCGGCAGCCCCGACTGCAAGCCCGGCTGCGACTGCGACCGCTTCCTGGAGTTCTGGAATCTCGTCTTTACCCAGTACGACCGCCAGGAGGATGGCTCCATGCCGGAGCTGCCGCACCGCAACCTCGATACGGGCATGGGTCTGGAGCGCATGGCCGCCATCATGCAGCACAAGACCGCTAACTACGACGGCGATCTGATGCAGCACCTCATCAAGCTGGGCGAGAAGATCAGCGGCAAGACCTATGACGCCGACGATTACTCCGGTGCTAGCCGCTCCCTGCGCATCATCGCCGACCACTCCCGTGCCGTCGACTTTATGATCTCCGACGGCATCCTGCCCGGCAACGAGGGTCGCGAGTACGTCCTTCGCCGCCTGCTCCGCCGCGCCGTGTTCCACGGTCGCCTGCTGGGCATCGAGGGCGCCTTCCTGACCAAGTTCATTGACGAGGTCAACGCCCAGATGGGCGAGGCCTATCCCGAGCTGCTCAAGAACGTCGCGCTCGTTAAGGGTATCGTCGCTTCCGAGGAGGAGCGCTTCTCCACGACGCTCGACAACGGTCGCGTCTACCTGGATGAGGCCCTGGCAGCGCTTGCCGAGGGCGCTGTGCTTCCGGGCGATGTTGCCTTTAAGCTGCACGACACCTTTGGTTTCCCCATCGACCTGACCGTCGAGATCGCCGGCACCGCCGGTCACAACGTCGATATGGACGGCTTCACCGCTTGCATGGAGGACCAGAAGGCCCGCGCTCGCGCCAACGCCAAGGGCGATGCTTGGGGCAGCTTCAACGACGTGTGGGTCGAGCTTTCCGACAAGGTTGCCGCGACCGAGTTCGACGGCTATGACAACGATGTGATCGAGGATGCCAAAGTTGTCGCTATCGTTCGCAACGGTGAGTCCGTCGAGTCCGCCGCTGCGGGCGAGGACGTCGAGGTCGTGCTCGACCGCACCCCGTTCTACGCCGAGATGGGTGGCCAGCAGGGCGATGCCGGCGAGCTTTTCGCCGAGGGCGTTGCGCTGACCGTTTCCGATACCAAGAACCACAATGGCCTGTATGCTCACGTCGCCCACGTTGCCGAGGGTACGCTGACCGTCGGTACTACCGTGACCGCCGCGCTCGACGCCGAGCGCCGTGGTTTCCTGCGCCGCAACCACACCGCCACCCACCTGCTCGACGCTGCGCTTAAGCAGGTCCTGGGCGAGCATGTCTCCCAGGCTGGCTCGCTGGTGACGCCCGAGCACCTGCGCTTTGACTTCACGCACTTCGAGGCCCTGTCCTCCGAGCAGCTCAAGGCTGTCGAGGACCTGGTCAACCAGCAGATCTTCGCCTCCAAGCCGGTCGTGACCCGCGTCATGGGCATCGACGAGGCCAAGGCCGCCGGTGCTGTCGCCCTGTTTGGCGAGAAGTATGGCGACGTCGTCCGCGTTGTCTCCGTGGGCGCCGAGGACCAGCCGTTCTCCCGTGAGCTCTGCGGTGGCACCCATGCCGCCAACACCGCCGAGATCGGCCTGTTCAAGATCATTTCCGAGTCCTCTACGGGCTCCAACGTCCGCCGTATTGAGGCCGTGACCTCTAAGGGTGCTCTCGACTACATGGCCGACCGTCTGGCGCTCGTCGACGCCGCCGCTGCTGCGCTCAAGTGCCGCGTGGATGAGGTTCCCGCCCGCGTGGAGAACCTGCAGGCCGAGCTGCGCGAGACTTCCAACAAGCTCAAGAAGGCGCTGACCGGTGGCTCCTCCGACGCTATCTCCAGCGCCATCGAGGGCGCCGTCGAGCTCGACGGCTACAAGCTCGTCGTCGCTGAGCTCCAGGGCCTTGAGGCTGTCGACCTGCGCAACGTCTGGGATACCGTGCACCAGAAGGTCGCCGGTCCTGTCGCCTGCGTCGTCGCCAGCGTGACCGAGAAGGGCACCCCAGCCCTGCTCGCCGCCGGCTCCGATGACGCCGTCAAGGCCGGTTTCCACGCCGGTAACGTGATCAAGCAGATCGCGGGCCTGGTCGACGGTCGCGGTGGCGGCCGTCCCAACATGGCCCAGGCCGGTGGCAAGAACGCCGCCGGCATCGCCGATGCCCTCGCGGCCGCTAAGACCGCGCTCGGCGCCTAAGAATCTAGGTAGTCGCTGTGGTCGCGCTTGCGCTGGACATAGGGGAGACCAGGATCGGCATCGCCGTCTCGAGCCGTGATGGCAAGATGGCGATGCCTGTCAAGGTGCTCCCGGCTGCAGAGGTCACCGGTATGGCCAAGACGTTCCGCTACCTGCTCGAGGACTATGAGCCCGATATCCTGGTAAGTGGGCGTCCCCTGACCATGGCCGGTGAGCCCGGTCCCCAGGCCGAGCGTGTTGCCGCTGTTGCGCAAAAGATTGCCGACGAGCTCGATCTTCCGTTGGAGTTTGAGGACGAGCGCCTGTCCTCGCAAGAGGCCAAGCGTATCCTGCGCGAGCAGGGCCTCAACGAAAAACAGATGAGGGGCAAGATTGACATGATTGCCGCCAGCCTGTTCTTGCAGACGTGGCTCGATCGCAAAAACGAGGAGGTTTCGCATGCCTAGCGCTTCCGATCCGCGCCAGCCGAATCGCCAGGGGCAGCCTACGCCGCGCCCTGTATCGTCCGGCCAGCGTCCGATGCAACCGACGCAGCGTGCGGCTCAGCCTGCTGCTCGTCCCGCACAGCCCTCCTCTCGTGCAGCACAATCTGCTCAGCGTCCTGCCCAACAGCCCGCTGCCCGCGTAGCCCGGCCCGCAAGCGGTACCCGCTTTAAGCAGCAGGCGCCCACGCAGCGTGCGCAGGCGCCTCAATCGCATGCGCGTACACATCATGCTCACGGCACACATGGCGTAGCTCCGGCCACGCGCTCGAGCTATAACACGCATGCCCGCCGTGGCGTCCAAAAGAAAAGCTCTCCGGTGCCTATGATTATCGGTGGCGTCATCGCCGTGCTTGCACTTGTCGCGATCGTTTTCTTTGTCGTGCCAGCCGTCAAGGGCTTCTTTGCCGGCGAGGATGCGAAAGTTGCTGCTGGCCAGCAAGTTACTATCACGATTCCCGATGGCGCCTCGGGTGATACCATCGCTTCGATTCTCTCCGAGAACCATATCGTCGAAGACCCCAAGGATTATTATGCGGCGGCCAAAAAGCTCAATGCCGATATGTCGCTTAAGCCTGGCGCCTACTCGTTTACCACGCTCATGGACGCGACCAAGGTTGTCCAGCAGCTCATGGAGGGGCCCAATGCCGGCTCCGATGCGCTGACTATCCCTGAGGGCCTAACGGTCGACCAGGTCGCCGATCGCGTGGCCGCGGCATACGACAGCATCTCCAAGGAAGACTTCCTTAACCAGGCCAAGGCGAGCAATTATGTGAATGATTACGCTTTCCTTAAAGATGCCGCGAACGATTCGCTCGAGGGCTTCCTATTCCCCAAGACCTATTCGTTGGGTAAGGACCCGTCTGCCGATGATGTGATTCGCGCCATGCTTGACCAGTTCAACGCCGAGTATAAGTCGCTTGACTTTGCCAGCTGCGAGGCCAAGATCAAGGAGCGCTATGGCGTGGAGATGTCCGATTACGACATCGTTAACCTTGCCTCGATCGTCGAGCGCGAGGGCCTCAACGCCGATCAGCGCGCGCATGTGGCTTCGGTTTTCTATAACCGTCTGGCGGGCAAGCTCGATGGCCTGCGTTACCTCAATAGCGATGCGACCATGATGTATGTCACCGGCGGCGAGGTTACCGCCGACGACCTGCAGAGCGATAGTCCGTATAACACCTATAAGCATGAAGGCCTGCCGCCCACGCCCATCTGCTCTCCGTCGCTCGAGGCGCTCAAGGCTAGCCTTGAGCCGACCGACTCTGATGACCTGTATTTCTACATTACACAGGACGAGGAGTATTTCTCGAAGACCTACGAAGAGCACCAACAGTCTTGGAATTGATCATGAGGATTTTTAGCCCCAAACGATATGTTGCCTCAGTTGACCGCATCGACCTCGATACCCTGTGGGCCGACGGCAAACGCGCCATTCTACTCGACCGCGATAACACTCTGGTGCCGCGCGATACCGAGCAGGTTCCCGCTGCGGTTTCAGCTTGGCTCGAAGCCGCCCATGCCAAGGGCTTTAAGCTGTGTATGGTGTCCAATAACTGGCATCGCGACCAGGTCATGGCATCGGCGCGCGAGCTGGGGCTCGAGGCTATCAGCCACGCCATGAAGCCCGCCCCGTTTGCCTTGAAGGCGGGTCTTAAGCGTCTGGGCGCCACGACAGACGAGGCGGTGCTGATCGGCGATCAGCTGTACACGGACGTGTGGAGCGGTAATTTTGCCGGCGTTGACACTATTCTGGTCAAGCCGCAGGCGACCCAGGACCTGTGGTACACGCAGATCTTCCGTATCTTTGAGCGCCGGGCCCTGCGCGACCTTCCCTGCGAGGAATAGGTTTCGCCATGTCTCAGCACATCAAACACGGCTGCGACCATATCTTCTTTATCGGCTTTTTGGGCGCGGGCAAGTCGACGCTTGCGCGCAACGTGGGCACTATGTTCAAGCGTCGATTCGTCGATACCGATCGTTTGGTTGTGCGTCGATGCGGCAAGTCGGTGACCGAGATATTTGAGACCGAGGGCGAGGATCGTTTTCGTGAACTCGAGACCTCGGCACTCCGTTCGCTTCAAAGCGAGCGCAGCCTGCTGGTATCGTGCGGGGGTGGCATCGTCGAGACGCCGGTGAACATTGAGCTGATGCACGAGATGGGTACCTGTGTGTACCTCGAAGGCGACTTTGAGGACTCGTTGCGCCAGATTCGCCGCTCCGATACCCGGCCCGATTTCCGCTCGCCCGAGCACGCTGCGCGCCTGTTTGAGCATCGCCGTCCGCTGTATCGCCGGGCCGCCGATATTACCCTTGATATTCGCAACAAGTCCTTCGAGGACGTTTCCTACCTTTGTGCCGAGATGCTTTTGGAGCGTGGACTGCTATGATTCGCCGTCAACTTATCAATTTCCAAAACCGCAGCGTCGATGTCCGCGTCGGATTGGGCGCGTTCGAGGAGCTGCCGCGCATGTTTGCCTCGGCTGTGGGCAAGCCCAAGCGCGCGATGGTGGTTTGGAACGACGCCACATCCGAGCGATTTGGCGAGGTTGTCGAGCATGCACTGGTTGACGCCGGTTTTGCCGTGTCGCTGCTCGTCCTCGAGGTTTCCCCTGCTGGTGCTACTCTTGCCGATGCCGATACCGTCTTTGGCGCCCTGTCGGCTAACGGCATTACCTGCGACGATCTCGTTGTCGCTGTCGGCGACACGGCGACCTGCTCGGTCGTTTGCTGGTGTGCCAATCAGTGGTGCGGTCGCACCGAGTGCGCCTTGCTGCCGACGACGTTCGACGCCATGCTCACGGTCGCGACGACCATGAAGCCGCTCGTCGCCTCGTCGGCGCATGCGCTTCCCGCTATCGCGTTCCGTCCCGAGCCGGGCTTGGTCGTGTGTGACCTCGACCTTGTACGCGAGGCGGACCCCGAGGATCTCAAGCTCGGCTATGCGGTGCTCGTTGTCACCATGCTTTCGAGCAGCAAGTCCCGCTGGAATCAGTTTACTGAGACCGTCCCCGAGATTCTCTCGGGCGAGGAGGTTGCGCTCGTCAATGCCGTTCAGTGGTCTCAGACTGCCCGCAAGGACGTACTGATGGCCACGAACCCGAGCGCCCGCCATGCGCTCGATTTTGGCAAGACGGGGGAGCGCACCCTGCGCGCCTGCTTGGGCGATGCCGCTTCGCAGGTCCCTGCCTACCAGCTGTCGTCCGAGGGCATGCGCTTTGAGGCGCGCCTCGCCCATGATGCCTGCGACTTCGATATCGATTACGTTTTTGAGGTCGATGACTGCCTGGAGGACTTTGGTATCGAGGAACTTGCCTTCGGTCTGGAGCCTGTCGCATATATCGAGGAGTTCCGCAGGCAGCAGTTTGCCCGCTCAAACCGTAGCATGTTGCCGCTGCCCGCGGCACTCGGCGCCATTCGTCTAACGAGCGTTGAGGACGAGGTTCTTGAGCGCCATGTTCACGCCTACTTGGCTTCTCGCAAAGAACTTCTCTAAGATTTATTGACATCCATCGTCTTTCGTATCATGTTGAGGGGCGGGTTTTCAATCGGTTGCGGATCGCATGCGATTCCGTCGTTCGGTTGAGACCCGTCCCGTCTATATAGAGACAACAAGAAAGGAAACTGCATGTCTGAGTTTGCTGCCGGTCCTGCCGGTCGTATCGAGCGTGTCCGTGCCCTGATGGTCGAGCGTGGCTACGATGCCATCGTGGTGCGCGACGAGGCTAACCTTCGTTGGCTCACGGGCGTGAAGGGCGTCTTCGACTACACCTTCGAGTTCCCGCACGCCGCGTTTATTACGGCTGACCAGTGCCTGTTCCACACCGACTCGCGCTACCTCAACAGCTTTGAGGAGAACACGCCCGCCGGCAGCCCCTGGGTCTACGACATGGACGAGGGCACCATTCCCGGCTGGGTCGCCGGCAAGATCGCGGCCAACAAGTGCCGCGTCTGCGCTGTCGAGGATGACATGCAGATTAACTTCTACCAGGGCATTCAGCGCGGCCTGGAGGACCGCTCTGTCGCCTGTATGCTGCCGTTGATGCACGACGACATCCGCAAGATGCGCGCCATCAAGGATGCCGAGGAGATCGAGCTCATGCGCCATGCGCAGTCGATCACCGATGCCGCCTTCCAGCATATGCTCGGCTTTATTAAACCCGGTATGACCGAGAAGCAGGTTCGCAACGAGCTCGAGAACTTTATGTTCGCCAACGGCGCCGACAGCCTGGCCTTCGGTTCCATTGTGGCGAGCGGTCCCAACACCGCCAACCCGCATGCCGTGCCGAGTGACCGTGTCATCGAGAAGGGCGACTTCGTCCTCATGGATTACGGCGCGGGCTACTGCGATTATCGTTCCGACATGACGCGCACTGTCGTGATGGGCGAGCCTACCCAGGAACAGCTCGACCTGTACGCGCTCGTGCGCCGTACGCACGAGGAGTGCGTCGCCGCCATCCATCCGGGCGTCGAGGGCAACGACATTTTCAAGCTTTCCAAGAAGATCATCGGCGATGCCGGTTATGGCGATTACTACAACCATGGCCTGGGCCACGGCGTTGGTATCGACATCCACGAGCTGCCCAACTTTAACCGCAGCAAGAACATCATCGAGGTCGGCTCGGTTGTCACCATGGAGCCCGGCGTCTACCTGCCCGGTGTGGGCGGCGTGCGCCTGGAGGACTACGGCGTCGTCACCGAGAACGGATATGAGCCCTTCACCAAGACCCCGCACGACCTGCACGTCATCGATTGCTAGCCCATTTCGATAGATTTTTGGGGCGGGGCGTCCGGAGCAATTCGGACGCCCCGCGTTCTCTTTTTATGCGCTCGCTGCAGGCGCCGTCTGCAAGTGTATAATTTCGGTCGTATGTAATTTGGACGCTTGTGCGTTCTGCCCATAACAAGAAAGGTCGCTATGCCTACCATTTCTACCGCCGACTTCAAGAACGGCCTCGGTCTCCGCATTAAGGACAAGGTCTACACCATCGTCGAGTTCCAGCATGTCAAGCCGGGCAAGGGTGGCGCTTTTGTGCGCTACAAGACCCGCGACATCAAGAGCGGCCGCGTCGTCGAGAACACCTGCAACGCCGGCACCAAGTTCGAGAGCGTCATGCTCACCACCCGTGAGTTCCAGTACCTCTACAACGATGGCACCGACTACATCTTCATGGACAACGAGTCCTATGAGCAGGTTCCCGTTCCCGACGACATGGTGGGCGAGAACTCCAAGTGGCTGCGCGAGAACGACATTTGCCAGCTGCTCTTCGCCGACGATGAGCTCATGGGCGTGACCCCGCCGATGTTCATCGAGACCACCATCGTCCAGACCGACCCGGGCTTTAAGGGCGACACCGTCCAGGGTTCCACCAAGCCGGCCACGATTGACACCGGCGCTGTCATCCAGGTCCCCATGTACCTCAACGAGGGCGAGGTCATCAAGGTTGACACCCGCGACGGCAAGTTCGTCTCCCGCGTCTAGCAACCAACTCTTCTAGGAGGACTCATGCCCCAGGAAATCAAGATTGACGGCATCGGCATTTCGCCCGATGTTCTGACCGCCATCGTCTCGCGCGCCGTGTCGGATGTCGAGGGCATCGCCTCCGTTGGCGTCAAGGACCTTGCCACCAACCTTGTCTCCATGATGCTCTCGTCCAAGGCCCCGGCTTCCGAGCCGGCGGTCGAGACCGAGGTCGTCGGCGACAAGCTCGCACTCACCGTGCGCGTTGTGGTGTTCTTTGGCTATCCGTTCAAGAAACTCGCCGAGGCCGTTCGCGCTGCCGTGGTCGCTGCCATCGATGCCCAGGTGGGCGTTGAGGTCGAGCGCGTTGACGTTTGCATCGACGGCCTCGTTTTCCCCAAGGAGTAACCTTTGAGCCTTAAGGTTTATCGCGGGCGTACGCTTGCCCGCAGTCAGGCGCTGCAGCTGCTGTTCCAGGCCGAGGCCACGGACAGCCCGCTCGAGCGCGTCCTCGAGGGCGATTTCCTGATCTCGAAGGGCCCCCTCGACCCCTATGCGCTGGAGCTGTGCCGCGGTGCCTACGAGCATATCGATCGCATCGACTGTGCCCTGCGCGCCGTCGCCAAGAACTGGGATCTTATGCGCATGCCCGGCGCCGACCGCAATCTGCTGCGTATCGCCGTCTACGAGATGCGCTTCCTCACCGACGAAGAGGTCTCGGACGCTATCGTGATCAACGAGGCCGTCGAACTTGCCAAGGCCTATGGCACCGACCAGTCCGCGTCGTTCGTCAACGGCGTGCTGGGCAAGATCGCGCGCAGCGAGGAGTTGCCGGGTGAGGACCTGTACCAGGAACTGCTGGCCGAGGATCGCGCTCGCGAGGAGGCCCAGGCTGCTGAGGCTGCCGCCAAGGTCGCTGCCGCTCAGGCTACCGCCGGTGTACTTGCCGAGGATATGGACGCTGCTGAGGCCGTCGAGGCCGACTCCGTCGAGGAGTAGCCATGCCAGAGGGTTCTGTCCGTAACTTTGACGAGATCTCGGACCGTCTGGACCAGATCATCGCTACCGTTCGCTCCAAGGATACGTCCTTGGAGCGTTCACTCGATCTGTTTGACGAAGCGATTGAGCTGGGCTCCCGCGCGGTCGATATGGTCGACAAGTTTGAGCTGACGCCGCGTGAGGCCGATAAGCTCGAACAGGAATACGATGAGGATGCGGCAAACGAATCCCAGGATAGTTAGCCGCATCTCCGGATACGAATGGTTGATGGCATTCATGAAACGCGTGCGTCTTGATGACGAACTGATTTCACAGGGCATCTGCGCCGATCGCGCGGATGCCCTTCGCACTCTTATGGCCGGCCTGGTCTCGAGTGGCGGCGAGCGCTTGACTTCGCCGGGCCTTAAGGTGACCCCGGGCTTGCCTCTGCACGTGAAGGGGCGCATTCCGTACGTTGGGCGCGGCGGCCTTAAGCTCGAGGGTGCGCTCGATGCGTTTTGTATCGACCCGACGGGCCTTGTCTGCCTGGACGTAGGCTGCTCTACCGGCGGCTTTACCGATTGTCTGCTCAAGCGCGGAGCTGCGACCGTTGTCTCGGTGGACGTGGGTCGCGCCCAGTTTGATTGGTCGTTGCGTCAGGACGATCGCGTGACGCTGCATGAGCGCACAAACGTGACGCAGCTGCCTGAGCTTGGCTATGCCGGTGCCATCGACCTGGCTGTATGTGATGTCTCGTTTACCAGCATCGCGAATATCATCGACGCCGTGCTGGCGTGCCTGAAGCCTTCGGGTTCGTTCTGCGCGCTCGTAAAGCCCCAGTTTGAGGCGCCGGCTGCGCTGGTGGGCGACGGCGGTATCGTGACCGACTCCGCCGTCCGCCGCGATACACTCGTGGCGGCGATTGAGCTTTTTGCCGCCAAGGGCCTGTTCCCGGTCGATGTGTGCGTGTCACCCATTCATGGTGCCAAGGGCAACGTTGAGTTTTTCCTGTACGGCACAAGGTTTGTCCCCGGGGAGCGCGCCGACGATGAGCTTCAATCCCAGGTATCGGCTTTGAGCGAGAAAGCTGCAACGCTATGAAGGTCTTTCTGGTCCCCAATTACTACAAGCAAGAGGCGGTCGAGAGCGGCCTGATGCTCGAGCTTTGGCTTTCGCGCCAGGGCTACGAGGTCGCATGGGCTGCCGACCAGCGATCGAAGATTCAAAGCACGCCTGATATTGATGGCTCCGATCTGGTCATTACGCTCGGCGGCGACGGCACGTTGCTGCGCGCTGCCCGCATCCTCAACCATCGCGAGATTCCTATCCTTGGTCTTTCCTATGGTCACCTGGGCTTTTTAACTGCTGCGAGCCCCGAGGAGCGCGACATTCTGCAGGTTGTGAGCGATGCTCTGTCCGGCGAGCTCCACGTGAGCCGCCGCGCCACCATCGCCGCGGATATTGTGTCCGTGCGCGAAGACGGCGCGAAGGATGTCGTGCGCACGTTTGCCCTCAACGATATGGCACTTACGCGCGGTCCCCTGTCCGATATGGTCGAATTTGACATCACGGTGTCCGGCCATCATATCGACCGCCTTCGCGGCGACGGTGTCGTTGTTTCGACGGCGACCGGCTCCACCGGCTACGCGCTTTCCGCCGGCGGCCCCATTGTCAGCCCCGATTACACGGGTATGGTCTGTGTGCCCATCGCTCCGCATACCATTCAGGCTCGCGCTTTTTTGACCTCGCCGAGTGATGTCGTCGAGATCTTTATGTCCGATGATCGCCCGAGCGTGCCGGCGATTGCCATCGACGGGCAGTTTATTACCTGCGATGGCACGGTCGAGAGCGTGGCCGTGCGTCGTGGTCCCGGCGATGTGCTGCTGCTGGATTACGGCCCCGAGAGCTTCTATAACTCGGTGAGCCGCGTGTTCTACGGAGTGCGTCATGATCGATGAGCTGCAGGTTTCTAACATTGCACTCATTCGCGAGGCGACGTTGGTTCCGAGTGCTGGCCTGACTGTCCTAACCGGCGAGACTGGTGCCGGTAAGACCGCTCTGCTTTCGGCGCTCAAGCTCATATTGGGCGAGCGTGCAGATTCGTCGACGGTGCGCGAGGGAGAGGAGCTTGCCAGCGTCGAGGCGCGCTTGTTCGATGGCCCGCACGACTCGGAGGGTTTCACCGTGCAGCGCAGCCTTTCTGCCGAAGGCCGCAGTCGCGTCAGGATCGATGGCCGCATCGCCAGCGTGCGCGAGCTTTCCGAGCGCGTCGGCGTGATGATGGATCTGTGCGGCCAGCATGAGCACCAGCGCCTTCTCGATCCGGCGCATCATGTTGCCATGGTTGATGCCTGGGCTGGGCGCGCAGCGCTTGAGGCGCTCGAGAAGTATCGCGCCTGTTTTAAGGCTTCGCGTGACGCCGCCAAGGAGCTTCGCCGTGTGGAGGAAGCCTCGCGTGCGCAGGGGAGCCGTGTCGAGGAGGCTCGCTTTGCCCTCGAGCGCATCGGCGAGGTCGACCCCAAGCCGGGCGAGTATGAGGAACTCGAGGAACTGCTGCCGCGCTCCGAACATGCCGAGGTACTGGTTGCCACAGCTAACGATGCCCATGCATCGCTTGCCGCCGAAGGTGGAGCGCTCGATGCCGTGAACAGCGCCGTGGCCGAGCTTTCCCGTATGGCTACCGTCGATCGCAAACTGGGCGACATTGCCGATGCGCTTTCGGATGCCTGCATCTCCCTTGAGGATAGCGCGAACGAGCTTCGTGCCTATCGCGATGGCGTCGCCTTCGACCCGCGCGAGCTCGCTCGCATGCGTGAGCGGTATTCCGACCTCAAGGGCCTGTTGCGTCAGTGGGGTCCCACCATGGACGATGTTTTTGCCATGCGCGATCGCTCGCAAGAGCTGCTGTCCCTGGTCGATGATGGCGATGAGCAGATCAAAAAGGCGCGTGAGGCACTCGGGAGCGCCGAGCGCGAGCTGTTCGCTGCCGCCAAGGCGCTTAAGCGCGCTCGCAATACGGCGGCCCCGCGCTTCTGCCACGAGGTTGGTCGTCAGATGGCACGCTTGGAGATGGGCGGCGCCGAGCTCGTTTGGGAGTCGCGTGATCTTCCGCGCGCCGAGTGGACGCCGGCGGGTCCTTCAAGCTACGAGCTTTTGTATCGCAGCGGTGCCGGCTTGACGCCGCGTCCCCTGCGCCGCATTGCCTCGGGCGGCGAGCTCAGCCGCGTCATGCTGGCGAGCAAGGTGGTCTTGGGTAATGCTGACGGCGTCGACACACTGGTATTTGACGAGGTCGATGCCGGTGTCGGCGGCTCCACGGCTCGTGCTCTTGCTGGTGTGCTGGTCGATCTTGCCGCTACGCATCAAGTGATTGTCGTAACCCACTTGGCGCAAGTCGCCGTCGTGGCCGACAAGCATTATGTTGTCAGCAAGGAGCCGGGCGATGTTCCCCAGACGTATTTGGACGAGGTAACCGGCGAAGCGCGTACCGCCGAGATCGCCCGCATGCTCAGCGGCGATCAGTCCGAGGCAAGCTTGGCCCACGCAAAGCAGATGCTCGAAGAAGTTCGAGGCTAGGTCGTATCAGCGGTGTTGGTGGGACAAAATAGACTGAAATTTTTGTCCCACTACGCGTTTACTCAACGACCTTGTCCGGCTGGATGAGCTCCTCGTAGTAGCTGATGTGCTCTCGGGCGTCCTCGATTTCGGGCAGCAGGAAGTTGTAGATGACTTCGATGATCATCGTGGCGCTGATCTTGGAGAACGCAAAGTCACCCGTCGTCAGCAGCGCTTCATGGTTGACGGTATTAAAAGTGTAGTCTGCCAGGCGCGCGAGTGGAGACTTGCTGTCGCTGCTGATGACGACTACGGTGGCACCGCAGTCGCGAGCCGCTTTTGCCATGCGATTCAGTCGGCGCGACTTGCCGGAGCTTGAGATGAGCACGATGACGTCACCCGGGCGCAACGTGAGCGCAAAGCCGATTGATGTCTCGCTAATGGTGCTCGCCATGCAGCGCAGGCCCAGCTGCGAAAACTTAAACGTCGCATCGAGCGCGACCGCGTTCGTATTGCCCACAGCCGCAAACTCAATAACCCCTGCATGCTTAAGGGCATGCACAACAGCCGCCAACGTATCGTGGTCGATCCCGTCGATGGTCGCATTAAGCTCGCTCACCTTGGCAGCCAGGATGTTCTTAAGGCTCTGCTCCATATTGTCGAGCGAGACTTCGTCAGTCAGGCCCTCGTTGCGCTGGCTTTCCAAATCCCTCGCCAACGAAAACTGAAAGCTGCGGAAGCTGCCAAAGCCAAGCTTGCGGCAGAAGCGCGAAACGGTCGCCTCGGACGTGGCGGCGGCGCGCGAGAGCTGAGCCGCCGTGAGGCGTGGCGCCTCGGACTGGTGCTCCAATATATAGTCGACAATGCGCTGCTCGGATTCGCTGTATCCCTGATGGGTACTAATGAGGGAAAGTGCGCTCTTGCTACTATCGGTCATGGATGGCTCCTGGTTGGCATGATAATCGGACTCGTTTTGTACTGTCATAGTATAGGGGGATTTTCAATTACAAAATACACCTTGCCGTTTCAAGTGTTGATGGTAAACTTTCACCTACCGTTTACGGTTATGAAAGAACCTTTCACCGGAGAATTGCTCCTTGTCTCTTCTCACGCGGACGGTAGGTTGGTATCTTTCAGTTGTGGAAAAGCGCGCAAGGACGCGCGTGTAGGGGAGCGCCTGCGGGCGCAAAACTTAAAAAGGAGGGACACATGGCTAAGTTTGACATCATCGCCGCCACCGGTTGCCCGACCGGTATCGCGCACACCTTCATGGCGAAGGAAGCGCTGGAGAAGGCAGCTGCCGAGCGCGGTCTGACCATTAAGGTCGAGACCCATGGCCAGGTCGGTGTCGAGAACGAGCTCACCAAGAGTGAGATCGCCGGTGCCAAGGCCGTCGTCGTCGCAGCCGATAAGGATGTCCAGGCGGAGCGTTTCGCCGGCAAGCGCATGGTTTCCGTTGGTGTTTCCAAGGCCCTGTCCGTCGAGGCAGCCGGTAAGCTGATCGACCGCGCGCTCGCCGCCAAGGGTGACGACTCGGTTGCGGCTGCTGCCGATGTCGAGGATGAGGTCGAGGAGAAGGAATCTATCGGCCACATCATCTACAAGCACCTCATGAACGGCGTCAGCCACATGCTGGTCTTCGTCGTCGCCGGTGGTGTCCTGACCGCCGTTTCGTTCCTGTGGGGCATCACGTCCTTCGATTCGACGGCGTCTGACTACAACAGCTTTGCCGCTATGCTTAAGATCATCGGCGGTATCGCCATGAACCTCATGGTTCCCGTGCTTTCCGCCTATATCGCCGAGTCCATCGGCAAGCGCCCGGCGCTCGTCCCCGGCTTCGTTGCCGGTATGATCGCCATCCAGGGCCTGCCCGTTAACGCCGAGACCGGCATGATCGACGCCGGCGGCGCCGGCGTGGGCTTCGGCTTCCTGGGCGGCATCGTCGGCGGCTTCCTCGCTGGCTATGTCATCCTGCTGCTCGAGAAGGTCTTCTCCAAGCTGCCCAAGAATCTGGACGGCCTCAAGGCTATCTTCCTGTACCCGCTGTTCTCGACCGCCATCGTCGGCCTGGTCATGCTCGGCATCTCCGGCCCCATGGCTGCCATCAACACCGCCATGATGGACTTCCTCAAGGGTCTGTCCGCCTCTGGCGCCATTGTCCTGGGCCTTGCCATCGGCTGCATGTGCGCCGTTGACATGGGCGGCCCGGTCAACAAGGCTGCTTACGTCACCGGTACCGCTATGCTCACCGAGGCCTTGGCTGCTGGCGTTGGCACCGATACCTACAACTTCGGCACCAACTTCATGGCTGCCGTCTCCGCCGCCTGCATCGTTCCGCCGCTGATCACCACCTTCGCCGTCGTCGTTGGCAAGAAGTACTTCAGCCAGGAGGATCATGACGCCGGTATCGTCAACCTCATTCTTGGTTGCACCCACATCACCGAGGGCGCCATTCCGTTCATGACCAAGAACATCTGGCCCGTCATGCCCATCATGATGCTCGGTTCCTCCATCGCCTCGATCCTGACCATCATGTTCAACGTTCACGATCCGGCGCCTCACGGTGGCTTCCTGGTCCTGCCCGTTGTCGAGAACGGTCCGCTGTGGGTCCTCGCGATCCTCATCGGCGCTGTGATCGGTGGCATCCTGTTCGTGGCCTTCAAGAAGTACGACTTCGAGAAGAATCAGAAGGCCGCTCCTGTAGCCAAGCCGGTTGAGGCTTCCAAGGCTGCTGCCGTTGAGGCCCCTAAGGCCGATGCTGCCGACTTCGTGAAGGTCGAGAATGTCTTTGTCGCCGAGGACTTCGCTTCTCGCGACGAGGCTCTGAGCTTCGTTTCCAACCAGGCTGTCAAGGCCGGTATCGCCAGCGACGCCGACGCCGTGATGAACGCCTTCCTGGCCCGCGAGGCCGAGGGCACCACGGGCATGATGGAGGGCTTCGCCATCCCGCATGCCAAGTCCGACGCCATTACCGAGGCTGCCGTCATCGTCGTTAAGGACGAGTCCGGCGTGACCGGTTGGGATACCATGGACGGCGCTCCCGTCAACGTGGCCATCGCTCTGCTCATCCCTGGTGCACAGGCTGGCACCACGCACCTCAAGATCCTGTCCAAGGTCGCCGAGGCGCTTATGGACGAGGGCTTCCGTGCCACCGTCAAGGGTTCCACCGACGCCGCCGAGATCGCCAAGACGATCAACGCCCGCCTGGTCTAATTCCGCAGTACGCGAATAACATCGCCCCCTGTAACAAAGGCGAGGACTCCCTACGGGTCCTCGCCTTTTTTCATACCACCCGGCACTCAGGGACGTTCCTTTCCTGCCGGCACCCCGGGACACTCCTTAGTCCCCAACAGGGCATAAATAGCCCTCATCGACTGAATCACCCACGCGAACAATAATTCAGCCAGAATTCCTTTTGCACGATATTTCTTGGACCGACTCAGTTATCGCAGCTCGCCTGCCGGGCGGGGCGGTTAAGTTTGTCGCGAGTTCCGCACGCAAAGGAAAGCACTTAATGTGCTTTCCGTCTTGCGCAGGACTGTAGAGCAGCAAACTTAACCGCCCCGCCCGGCAGGCGAGCGGACGACAACGACATCTGTCCAACAATTCGTGCGAAACACAATGAAAAACCGTTTGATGTGAGTTAATATAAACAACGTCGTGAATCTGACTCCTGCCACATGCATGACAGGGGTTAAACACAAAAAAGGAGTCAACTATGGTTTCTGAGAAGGCTACCCTCGTTAATCCTCAGGGTCTGCACATGCGTCCGGCTGGTCTGTTCGCCTCCACCATGGGCAAGTACGCCTGTGACGTGACGGTCGTCACCCCCGAGAAGGAGGTCAACGGCAAGTCCCCGATGGCCCTCATGGCTGCTGGTATCCCCTGCGGTACCGAGGTCGAGGTTAAGTGCGACGGCGCCGACGAGGCCGAGGCTCTGGCTGCTGCCATCGAGCTCATCAAGAGCGGTCTTGGCGAGTAGAACTCAAACGGGTCGCATGTTGAACAACTAAGTTCATATTTGGGGGCGCAGTGACCTGTTGTAAGGTAGCTGCGCTCTTTTGTCATGGATATGGCAAAACGCTTTATCACATGACACGGAGAGAGGAATGGGAATGTATCAGGGAGTCAACGCTTCCGAGGGCATCGGTATCGGCACCGTCATGGTCGCCGTCGATCCCGACTTGACGTTTGAGCCGCACGAGGTTGCTGATTCGGCAGCAGAGAAGGAGCGCTATCAGTCCGCTCTTTCGGTCTTCTGCGAGAAGACCCAGGCTCAGGCCGACCACATGAAGGAGACGGTGGGCGAGGCCGAGGCCGAGATCATGAGCGGACACATTGTCCTGGCTCAGGACCCGGGCATGACCGACGCCATCAACGCCGCCATTGACGGCGGCACCTGCGCCGAGCAGGCGCTCATGGACACCTCGACCATGTTCGAGAACATGTTCCTGTCCATGGACGACGAGATGTTCCGTCTGCGCGCGGCCGACATCGCCGACATCCGCACCGGTATTCTGGCCGAGCTGCTGGGCAAGGAGGTCGTCGACCTCTCCGTCCTGCCCGAGAATACCGTCGTTGTCGTGCACGACCTCACGCCGTCCATGACCGCCACGATCGATAAGGCCCACGTTGCCGGTATCGTCACCGAGACCGGTGGCCGCACGTCGCACTCCGCGATCATTGCGCGCGCCCTCGAGATCCCGGCTGTCCTTTCGGTTTCCAACAGCTGCACCGCGTTGCGCAACGGTATGACCGTTGTCGTCGACGGTGGCAAGGGTATCGTCGAGGCCGATCCCGACGAGGAGACGCTCGCTGCCTACACCGCCAAGGCCGAGGCCTTCGCTGCCGAGAAGGCAGCCCTCGAGGCCTTCCGTGGCAAGCCGTCCGTGACTGCCGATGGCATCAAGAAGATCATCGCCTGCAACATCGGTAACCCCGATGACGTGCCCAACGCGCTCGATCACGACGCCGAGGCTATCGGTCTGTTCCGCTCCGAGTTCCTGTTCATGGACTCTGCTGAGCTTCCTTCCGAGGAGGAGCAGTTCAACGCCTATCGTAAGGTCGCCAGCGCGCTCAAGGGTGCTCCGGTCATCATCCGCACGCTCGATGTGGGCGGCGACAAGGAGATTCCGTATCTGCACATGGTCAAGGAAGAGAACCCCTTCATGGGCTTCCGCGCCGTGCGTTACTGCCTGGCCAATCCCGACCAGTACAAGGTTCAGCTCCGCGCCCTGCTGCGCGCCAGCGCCTTTGGTGACGTCAAGATCATGATCCCGCTCGTCACCTGCGTCGAGGAGGTCGTGGCCGTCAAGGAGCTCGTCGAGCAGTGCAAGGCCGAGCTGACCGAAGAGGGTCGCAAGTTCAACGAGAACATCGAGGTCGGCATTATGGTCGAGACGCCTGCCGCCTCGCTGCTCGCTGACCGTCTGGCCGAGGTCGCCGACTTCTTCTCTATCGGCACCAACGACCTCATCGGCTACACCATGTGCGCCGACCGTGGCAACGACACCATCTCCAACCTGTACCAGGTGTACTATCCCGCCGTGCTCCGCTCGCTCAAGAACATCATCGAGAGCGGCGTGAAGGCCGGTATCATGGTCGGCATGTGCGGCGAGGCCGCTGCCGATCCGCTGCTTGAGCCGCTGCTGATCAGCTGGGGCCTGGAGGAGTTCTCGATGAGCGCTCCGTCCATCCTGCGCGCCCGCAAGACCATCAGCCAGTGGACCAAGGCCGAGTGCGACGAGCTCGCCGAGAAGGCGCTCGCCTGCAACACCGCTGCCGAGGTCAAGGCACTGCTCGAGTCCGCAGCTCGCTAATTTGGTATCAGAGGTAACCGCGTGGTTGGAATGGGCCGGCCACGCGGCCCTCACATATACAGGGGGTACTGTAAATGTTCTACACGCTAACCGCTAACCCGGCTGTCGACATGACGGTTTCGAGCTCTCCGCTCGAGCCCGACGAGAACGTCCGCACCGGCTCGGCCAGCTACACGGCTAACGGCAAGGGCCTCGACGTGTCCTTCGCCTTTAAGAAGATGGGCGTCGACACCGTCGCGCTCGGTTTCTTCGCCGGCTTCACGGGCAAGTTCATCGTCGAGGAGGTCATGAACCTGGGTTGCCTCTGCCGCCCGGTCTGGACCGACGGTATCACGCGCATTAACACCTACGTCAACGATGGCCAGCACGAGTACGGCATCCTCAACCCTGGTGCTCCGATCACGCCGCAGCACCAGGAGGAGCTCTACAACATCCTGGACACCGCGGGCGACCTTGAGTGCCTGATCGTCTCCGGCTCCGTGCCTCCCAAAGCTACGCCTGACTTCCTGGCTCAGGTCATGGAGCACGCTCAGGCCCGTGGCGCCGACGTCGTCCTGGACCTGTCCTCCGACAAGCTCAAGGAGCTCGCTCACAAGAAGCCGCTGCTCATTAAGCCGAACCATCACGAGATGAAGGCTATCTTCGGCGTGCCGGTCGACACCGACGACGAGGTCCGCGTTGCCATGAAGCTGGCTCACGAGGCCGGCGTCCAGAACGTGCTGCTCACCCGTGGTAGCCGCGGTGACGCTTACTTCTCCAACGGCGAGGACATTTGGTACGCCAAGCGTGAGTTCAACATCAAGCTTGTCTCTTCCGTCTGCGCCGGCGACTGCACCCTCGCTGCGTTCCTGCACAAGTGGTACAGGGATCGCGACAACGTCGAGGAGGCCATGAAGCTCGCTATGGCCACCGGCGCCAACGTTGCTGAGTCCGTCGGCATCGGCGACTTTGGTCACGTCGACGAGTACAGCAAGCGCGTTGCTGTCCGCAAGCTCGATCGCAAGTAAGCGAAACGCGACATATTCGTGCGCATGCGGCGCCCCGGTTTCGGCCGGGGCGCCTTTTTTGTTCCGCCACGGGGGAGAGGAGTCCTTCCGTACTTCATCGCTTCCACACCGTTCACCGAGTTGTTGTAGCCTTTTACCGAAGCGTGGAATATACTTTCATTAACACGTTGCTTCGTGAAAGGAACATTCATGATTTACACGCTTACTGCAAATCCCGCCATTGACTACAACATCTCCTGCGACGGTCTTGCTGCCAACACCGTCACGCGTACCCGCAACGCCGTCTACACGCCCAACGGTAAGGGTCTCAACGTCTCGTTTACGCTCGACCACTACGGCGTCGACACCACGATCCTGGGCTTCTTCGCCGGCTTCTCGGGTGAGTATATCGTTAAGGGCGCCGAGGCCCTGGGCGTGCCCGTCAAGCCCGTGTGGACTGACGGCATCACGCGTGTCAACGTGTTCCTCAACGCCGGTCCCGACACCGAGTACAACATGGTCAACGCCGGTGCCGCCATCAACGAAGCCAACGAGCAGGAGATGTTTGAGCTTATCGATTCGCTCGATGACATGACCTGCCTGGTTATCAGCGGCTCGCTGCCCCCCAACACCTCCGAGAGCTTCCTGGCAGAGGTCCTGCGCCGCGTGAAGGCGAAGGGCGCCGAGTTCGTGCTCGATATCTCGAGCCATCAGCTGGCCGACCTCATTGCTATGGAGCCGTTGCTCATTAAGCCCAACGACGACGAGCTGCTCGACATCTTTGGCATTAAGGTGGGCGGTGGCGACGACGAGTCCGTCAAGGGCGCCATGGCCGAGCTGCACGCCAAGGGCGCTAAGAATGTACTGCTGACGCTCGGCGGCGACGGCGCGTACTTCTCCAACGGCGAGCACATCTGGTTTGCCAACCGCACCTTCGACGTCAAGCTGCTGTCGACCGTCTGCGCGGGCGACTCCTCTCTGGCCGCCTTCCTGTCCGTGTGGCACGACGCCCCGGAGCGCGTCGAGGATGCCCTGCGCCTCTCGATGGCCACCGGCGCCAACGTGGTCGAGTGCCCGGGTCTTGGCGATTTTTCCAAGGTCGATGAGTATCAGAAGGGTATTGCAATCCGTCAGGTTTGCTAGTTCCGGCACCTTGCCTGAATAGTTCAATTATTTCGCATCCGTCTTAGACCAGGACGGATGCGTTTTTGTTTATCGGACTTGCGTGTGCAGTGGAGGCTGTTTCTTGCTAGACTTCTTGCAGACGCAATCGATAGCCAATTTGATAGTCGCAGGAGGCCATAGGCATGTGCAATGTTTCGCTCAACGGTACGCAGCCGACCGATGCCTCTATCCGTGTCCTGCGTGCGCTTGAGGCAGCAGGTCTTGAGGCTTGGTACGTGGGCGGTTGGGTACGTGATGCCCTGATGGGATGCCCCAGCCACGATGTTGACATGTGCTGCAGCGGCCTGTGGCAGGAGTCCAAAGAGGCGCTCGAAGCGGCGGATATTGCCGTGGTTGAGTCGGGCATAAAATTTGGCGGCATCACGGCTATTTGCGATGATGAGCGCATTGAGGTCACCACCTACCGCCTAGACGGCTTTTACACCGACGGCCGCCATCCCCAGAGTGTGGAGCGTGCAGCGTCGCTTGAGGACGATCTGGCGCGTCGTGACTTTACCGTTAACGCTATGGCCTGGCATCCCGAGCGTGGTCTTGTCGACCGCTACGATGGTCAGGGCGACCTGAAGCGCAAGCTCATCCGCGCCGTTGGAGATCCCAAGCGTCGTTTTAACGAGGACGCGCTTCGCATGCTGCGCGCGGTGCGTTTTGCCTGCCGTCTGGACTTTGTGATTGAGCCCGAGACCAAGTGTGCCCTTGCCGAGTGCGCGCCGCTGCTCGATGCCGTGGCGCGCGAGCGCGTGGGTATTGAGCTCGAGGGCATTCTATCGACCGGCCACGGGGGAGACGCGATGCTGCGCTACCCCGAGCTTGTTTGCGCCGCCGTGCCCGAGCTCGCGTCCGCTCGCGGGTTTGATCAACGCAGCGTCTATCATGCGTTTAACGTCTACGAGCATATCGCCCGCGTGCTGACGGTGGCAGGGGAGCTGGCGCTGTGCGACGGCGTCGCGCCCTCGTCGAGCCTTATGTGGGCGGCGTTTTTGCACGACGTTTCCAAACCCGAGTGCTTTACGGTCGATCACGACGGCAGCGGCCACTTCTACGGTCATCCCGAGCTCGGCGCCAAGAAGGCGCGTGTCATCATGGATCGCCTGGCGCTCTCGCACGATTTGGTGCGCGATGTGTGCCTGCTGATCAAATACCATGACAAGCCGCTGCGCCCCGAGCGCTCCTGCCTGCTCAATATGATGCGCGCGCTTTCGGGCGAGGGTGTCGATACGCCGCGCCTGATGGACGAGCTTATGGACCTTAAGCGTGCCGACACGCTGGGCAAGGCGCCGTCGTGCTTCTATTACGTCGAGACGATCGAAGAGATGCGCTCACTCGCCCATGATTTGTTGGAGGCGGGGGAGCCCTATTCGCTCAAGATGCTTGCTATCAACGGCGGCGACTTGATTCGTGCCGGTGTGAAGCCGGGGTCCGAGCTAGGCCAGCTACTCAACGCCGCCCTCGAAGCCGTTATCGAGGACAACATCCCCAACGATCGCGAAACCCTTTTGGTTCATCTCAACTTGAATTAGCTAATTAGTTGACCTGCGCGTTCCATAACCTGTCGACAATTTTTCGGCAATTTGGAATTTCTTCTTGCGCTGATGTTTTTTGTCCCGTAATATATTTCCTCGCAGCACGGCAGTGCAGATGTCATGTGGCCCGTTCGTCTAGCGGTTTAGGACGCCGCCCTCTCAAGGCGGAGATCACCAGTTCGAATCTGGTACGGGCTACCACTTCTTTTCTGCCGAGGCCTATGGCCCGTTCGTCTAGCGGTTTAGGACGCCGCCCTCTCAAGGCGGAGATCACCAGTTCGAATCTGGTACGGGCTACCTTGAATTTGAGACCCGGACTTCCCACGGAAGCCCGGGTTTTTTATTATCAAACAACTGTCTGTCATTCCCGTTTGAACAAGAGCTTTGCGTTCTGCTTATGGCCCTTACGGGTACAATAACCAAGATATTTTGACTGTTAGAAGGAGTCTCATGACGGAGTCCTCTCAGCATACGTCCAAGCCCCAGGTCGAGGTTGAGGCCTCGGGCGGCGATGACAATAAGAGCGCACGCCGCGGCGCCATTTTTATCGGCGTTGTGCTGGTGGGTTATATCGTCTATCTGGTGGTAACCGGGCAGATGGGGCAGTTCTGGGCTGCTATGTCGAGCGTCCAGGCGCCCTGGCTCGTTGTCGCGTGTCTTTGCATGTTTATGTATCTGTTCTTTGGCATTGTGGCCTATGCGATCGCCGTCTGGCTCGACCCCAATTCACCCGTCGGCATTCGCGACCTGATCTCGGTCGAGGCGAGTGGCATCTTCTTTGGCAACCTGACGCCCATGATGATGGGCTCTACGCCTGCCCAGATCTACCGCCTGACCAAAGCGGGCCAAAACGTGGGCGAAGCGGGTGCCACGCAGTTCACCCGATTTATTGTGTATCAGTTTGGCCTCGTTGCCTGGGGCGCTATCCTATTGCTTGCTCGCATGCCGTTTTTTGCCGAGCGCTATGGCGATATGACGCTGCTGTGCGTCTTTAGTTTTGGCGGTCACTGCTGCATCCTGCTCGGCATCTTCGCCGTCGCGCTCATGCCTAAGACCGTCACGCGCGTCGCCCATTGCATCATCAATTGGCTCGAGCGCATGGGTGTCTCGGCCACTAAGATCGATGGATGGCGCTCGTTTGTCGATGGCGAGATCTACTCCTTCTCCGAGAAGTTCAAGCTTTCGGCCGGACATTTTTCTTCCATGCTGCTCACCGTGTTTATCACCATGCTGCAGCTCGCGTTTTTCTATCTGGTGCCGTATTTTCTGATGCTCGCCTTTGGCCACCACGAGGTCGACTTTTTCTCGGTCATGGCCGCGAGCGCCTTTGTCCAGCTGCTGAGCTCTGCGGTTCCCTTGCCCGGTGGAACTGGTGGCGCTGAGGGCGGCTTTGCTTTGTTCTTGGGTCATTTCTTTGGGTCGGCTTCGACCGCCGGCTATCTGCTGTGGCGTCTCATTACGTTTATCGCGCCGACCATTTTGGCTGCGCCCCTGCTGGGCCTTAAGAGCGCCCACAACGAGAGCATCCATGCGCGCTGGGATCGCGTGATGCGCAAGCTCGGCCGCGAGCCTCAGACGCCCTCTGCGCCCACTAAGCCGCACCCCACGAATGCTGTTACCGTTGATCCCAGGAAGCACGCTCAGAAGGCTTCTGGGACCGCTAAGCCGGCTCATAAAGCCTATGTGCGCCAGACGGGCGACGGTATCCGCGTATCTCCGTCGGCGCTCAATAAGAAGAAGCACCCTAAGTCGCGGTAGGGCAGTCGTGCGTTCTTCATGATGCGGGGCATATTTGAGCTGTATGGGGGATAATCCTCTTACGTAGATTATCTCTCATCTGTTGATGAATGCTCGCATATCGAAGGGACACACCCATGGCCACCAGTAAACCGCGTATTGATCGCCGTATCGTTCGCAGCCGCAATGCCATCCTTTCCGCTTTTGAGCGCTTGCTCATGGAAAAGCCGCTGGCAGACATTACGGTGAGTGCCATCGCGCGCGAGGCCAATGTCGACCGTAAAACCTTCTACGTGCACTTTGGTACGGTTGATGGCTTGCTCGATGCCATCGCCGCCGATGTGGTCGAGATGATCGTCGACTCGGTCGAAAAGACGCTTTCCACTATGGGCAGTGACCCCAACGAGCGCGCCCTTGGAGCGGCGGCTACCTTCTTTAAGACCATCAACGAGGCACTTTGCAATAACCTCGTGCTCAATCGCCAGCTGATTGAAAACATCCCGCTCGACGATTTTATGACGCGTTTGCGCGTGCCGCTCGAGCATGAGATTGCCGAGCGCGATCTGCTGCCCCAAGGTCTCAAGGACGAGATGTTCGACTACTATCTGGCGTTTTTGCTGTCGGGTATTATCGGAATCTATCGCACATGGGCGCTGTCTGACGGCTTGGTTCCTATCGAGCGCGTCTCGGAGGTCGCCAACGACCTGACTCTCAATGGCCTGTCGAGTCTGGAATCTCGCTTGGATTAGGCGCAGGCTCGAGTTCGTGAGGCGCTTGTCGGGGTGCAGCCCGATCGATCAGGCGACGAGCATCCCGCCGAAGCAGTCGATGACCGGGCTCAGGTAGACCTTCTCGCCGCCCGGGAGCCTGAACTCGGTGATGTCGGTGAGCCACAGCAGGTTGGGCTCGTCGGCGTGGAAATTCCTGTTTACGAGGTTCTCCGGCGCCTTGTAGACCTCGCCGGCGTAGGAGCTGTAGCCTGAGGATCCTTAAAAGAAAGTCCAGTTTATCCTTCCCACTCCAATTGGGAATCCTCCGATGCGCCTTCGCACGCTCGCATGACCTCGATACCGTGCGAGCGTGCGAACTCTACGAGCTCTGCGTTGCGGGCGTTTATGGTGCCGAAGGCGGCGGGACACACGATAAGGCGCGCGCAGTGGACGAGGAGCTCTTTGGCGCGGGCTATGGTTCTATCCCCGATCGGCTCGAAGGCGCGCTCGGCCACGCATTCCGCCGCCAGGTCGCGCGCGAGCTCGCAGTCGATGTCCCCTTCGTGCAGAACGCCCGTATAGAACGCCTTGCCCTGCCGGATGAGCTGGCGAAACACAGCCGACCCCATACCTGCGCCGGCGATGACGAACGTGTGCGCATCGCCGTGCGGGCGTCCAATTTCCACGCTGCCGAAGCGCTCGTTGAAGGTGCCATGTTGAAGGCCGTAGAGCTCGCCAATCGTCTCGCGCGTGAATATGTCCTCGGGTGCGCCGGCGCGGAAGACCCGGCCGTTCTTCACGCAAATCACCTTGTCGGCGCTTTTCTGCGCGAGCTCGAGTTCGTGGATGGACATGATGACAGCCACATTCCGCGATTTCGCAAGGTGGCGAAGTATTCGCAGCAGGTCGATCTGGTAGCGGATATCGAGATATGACGTGGGCTCGTCGAGCACGAGCACACGCGGATCCTGCGCGATGGCGCGTGCGAGCATGACGCGCTGGCGTTGCCCGTCGCTTATCTGCATGAAGTCGCGCTCGGCGAGCTCTTCCACATGTGCGGTTTTCATGGCCTCGTCGACCCGACTATGGTCGTCGGGCGAGAGTGTGCCCATTCGCCCGGTGTAGGGGTGCCTTCCCGCCTCTACGACATCGCGGCAGGTGAGGAGCTCGGTCCGGGGGCGATCTGTCAGCATAACGGCAAGGTTCCTTGCAAACTCCGCCGTCTTCCATCGGGAAATCTCCCGCCCGTCGAGCTCGACCGCGCCGGCAAGCGGTGCCAGATGGCGTGTGATGGTTTTCAAGATGGTCGACTTGCCCGAGCCGTTCGGCCCGATGAGCGCCACGACGTCGCCCGCGCGAACCTCCAGATCGACGCCTTCGACTACGACCTTCTTGTCGTAGCCCGCCGACAGGTCGCTTATGTGGAAAAGCGGCGCTCCGTCAGCCTGCGTTTCGACCGTAGTTTCGAGGTTCGGCTCCGCTCGGAGGAGGCGTTCCGCGCGCAGTTCCGCACGAGCCGAAAGTGCCTTCTGGCGCTTTCGTGCGAGCTCAGGACTGTCTAAGCATGGAATGTCCCCTCCGAGCGTTTTGGGCCGCGGCACGAATTCCCCCATCTACCTCACCCGCTTCTTCAACATGAGCGCGATAACCACCGGAGCGCCGAAGATGGCGGTGACGGCGCTGATGGAAAGCTCGACGGGAGAGAACAGCGTGCGCGCGATCAAATCGCAGCCCGCGCAGAAGATGGCGCCTCCCAAGAAGCACGCAGGAATCACGCGGATGGGCTTCGACGACTTTAGCGCCGACTTCACGAGATGCGGAACCGCGATGCCTACGAACGACACCGGACCAGCGAACGCGGTCACGCAGGCGGAGAGCATGCTCGCTAGAAGGACGAGCACCACGCGGAAGCGTTCGACGTTCACGCCGACGCTTTTCGCGTAGGCTTCTCCCAGCTGGAAGGCGGAAAGGGGCTTCGATATCGCGAATACGCATGCGCTCACGGTGATCACCACGACCGCGATGACCGCGATGTCGTCCCAGCTCGAACCCGAGAAGCTACCCAAAGACCAGTTGTGCAGGTTCACGATGGACTGGTCGTCGGCGAAGGCGATGAGGAAGTTCGTCGCCGCCGAGCAGATGTATCCCACCATGACGCCCGCCACGATGAGCATGGCCATGGAACTTATGCGCCGTGCGATGAGGAGCACGAAGCCGATGGTGATAAGCGAGCCCAGAAACGCTGCGGCCACCATGGCCGGCGAAGACATGGCCATGTTCGCGCCTAGAAGTACGATCATCGTAAGCGCGACGACGAACTTTGCGCCCGAGGAGACGCCCAAGATGAACGGGTCGGCGATGGGGTTGTTGAAAAACGTCTGCAGCAGGAACCCGGAAAGCGAAAGTGCCCCACCGAGAAGCACGGCTGAAAGCACGCGCGGCAGGCGAATCTCCCAGATGACCTGGCTTTCCATGGAATTGGCCGCGCCGCCCGAAAGGATGCCGGGGATGTGGTCTGCGGGCACGAGCACGCTCCCGATGCACAGGTTGGCCCCGACGAGCACGATGAGGGCAACAGCGAGCAGCGCCGTCACGACGCGACACCGCGCGGCGCGCCCCGATTCGTCGTATGCCATGGAAAGCCGGCTTCTCATGGCGCTAACCGAGCTTCCTCAGATAATGGAAGTCGCTCGCGTCATCGCCGGTGAACGCCCCGTGCAGCTCGTCGATAATGTCGGCGGTAGAAGTCATCTGCTGGTACATGTCGGCGCTTGTGACCCAGACGTTGCCGTTCTTCACGGCTTTGAACTGCGACAATAGCGCGTTTTTGCCTACGAAGTCGTTCAAGGTGGCAACCGATTCGTCGATGGTGCCGTTGTAGACGATGATGTCGGCATCCTTCGCCGTCGCGTAGAAGCGCTCCATTTCGAGCGTTACTGACGAACCTGACGTCGACGCCGTCTGCGCGTCATCGAGCGCATAGCTGCCGCCTGCAAGCTCGATCATCTGCGCCACGTAGTCGCCCGCCCGCCGCGTGACGGCGGCCCCGTTCGAGTTAATGTAGAAATACGCCACGGTTTTACCTGACGACGCGAGCCCCGACGTTTGCTCGACGCGGGCCTTCTGCTCGTTGAACAGGTGCGCGGCCTCGTCTTCCTTGTCGAACAGGACGCCGAAAAGCTTAATCCACTCGACGCGCCCGAGTGCTTCGGGCTCGCTCGACGACTGTTCGGTGAGCACGACGAGCCCGAGCTTCTGCAGCTTTTCCTTCACATCGGGCGTGTGGTTGATCATGGTGTTCTCGATGGCGAGCGTACAGCCCGAGGCCGATATTCGCTCGTAGTCGGGCGCGCTGTACTTGCCGCCGTAGGCGATCGCCCCACTTTCGAGTGCGCTTTTGAAGCCCACGACCGAGCAGTCGTCGGCCTTCGTGCCCGACATGATGATATTGTCGTTCGCATCGAGCGCGTCGACTAGGCACATCGTCGCCGACGACACGAGGTACACCTTGTCGGCGGGGCGCCTTATGACCGCGATGTCGGAGCTCAACCCATCAGGTACCTTCGCATCTTGCGGCACCACGAGGAAGCGCTCCCCGTTCGAAACGCAGATAAGCCGCAGGCCGCCTTCGAACTCGTCGACAGTGAAGTGCTCGGCGTATTCAAGCTGAAGCGCTCCCGTCGGCTCCCAGCCGCAGCCCAAATCGGCGTTGTGGAAGTCGGCCGCGGCGCTTGAAGCCGTTCCCGCAGGGGAGCCGCCGCTTGCATCGTCGCCCGATTTCTCCTTCATGGTGGATGAGTCGAAGTGGAGCGTGTAGTCGATGGTGTGCGGCGTCGACATGGCGACGGTCTCGGCCGACGCGGCGATGTCCTCGTCGAGCGTGACGGGTATCTCGAACGTGGAGTTGCCGCCGTCGTTTACGGGCGCGTAGTCCACGCCGTCGACGGTCATCTTGTCGTAGTTCGAACTCGACCAGGTGATGGTCGCGGTGTAGGTGTCGCCATCCTTCACAATTGTGGTGGGTGAGGCGATGCTTGCGCGCCCTGACCCGCCGGAAAGCGAGACGCTCACCGTGTATTCCTGAGAGCCCGCCGTGCCACCGGTCGCGTTCGGGCTCGCACTGCACCCCGCGAAGGGAAGCGCGAGCAGGGCGACGAGAACGCAGGCGATCGCGCGCGCCGCGATGCTGTGGAGCTTCCTGTTTTCCCCCTTGGGAAGAATCGACCGCATGGCGTTACCTCAGTGCGTCGGCGCGCAGATCGACGCCGGCGGATTCGAACACAAGTGTGCGGTCGTACCACTGCTCTTTTCTAATACTCCACGCGGCACAGGCGGTGTCCTCGTCGAGCGCATCAACGGGCACGTCGTAGGTGTACTTGCCTTCCGCGTTTTCCACATAGGGGATGAAGTCGGCCTCGCTTGCGGCGGCAGCCTCGTCGCCCGTGCCCATGAAGAGCTTGCCGTAGCCCGTGCCGGAAAGCGTCATCACGCAGTGCATGGAGCCGTTTTCCACGATGAGCTGGGCGTCCACGATCCTGAACATGTTCGAGCTGGAATCTACGGTGATCGGATAGGTGCCGTCGGCCACCTTGTCGGCGGTGATGGGGGCAGCGCTTGCGCCCGCGGGCGCATCGGCCGCCTGTTCGGTCTTTTCCTGGGAATCGGCATCGCTTGCCTTTGCGCTGTCGATTGAATTTCCGGCGCAGCCGGCGAGCGAGAACGCGCAAAGCGCCGCCGACAGGGCGAAGACGAGGGTTTTCTTCAACATGGAGGGGGTTCCTTTCAATCGCTTCGACCGCCCGTGCCGTGCGGTGGGCGGTCGGGATGCGAATGCAACGGGCATGCGTCGTCAGTCGGGGAAAGGCGCATGCCCGTTGCACGGGGACGCGACCGGCGCCCCCGTGCGCGGCGAGTTTACAGCTTGGCGATGGCGTCGTCCACGTGCGAGACGTAGATGTCGTCGACCGCGACGTTCTGTCCCAGACCCTGGAGCAGGCACGTCACTTCGAAGCCGGCGGCCACGAACTTCGCAGCCCAGCTGTCGGGGTCGGTCTCGTCTGCCATGTCGTTGTTCGCGTGGTCGCCCGCGACCACCATGAACGGCGCGAGCACGGCCTTCTTGTAGCCTGCGGCGCTCGCGGCGGCGATAACATCCTCGCAGGTCGGTTCAGCCTCGACGGTGCCGACGAAGAACTGCGTCAAACCCTCGTTCTTGAACACTTCCTGCATCTTGGCATAGTCGGCGTTGGAATCGGCTTCGGTGCCGTGGCCCATGAGGCACAGCGCCGTCTCGCCGTCGTCGAAGGACGCCATGTTCTCCTTAATGGCCGCGGCCACCTTTTTGTAGTCGTCGTCGGAGGTGAGCAGCGGGTCGCCGAGCGAGATCTTGTCGAACTTGTCGGCGTACTTGTCGAGCTCGTCTTTCACGTCGGCGTATTCCAGGCCAGCCATGAGATGCGTCGGCTGCACGACGATTTCCTTCACGCCGTCTTCCACGCAGCGGTCAAGCGCCTCGGTCATGTTGTCGATCGTGATGCCGTCGCGCTTCTTCAGCTTGTCGATGATGATCTGCGCGGTGAAGGCACGGCGGATGTCGTAGTCCTGCCAGTACTTCTCGCGGATAGCGTCTTCGATGGCGCCGATGGTGATGTGGCGCGAGTCGTTGTAGCTCGTGCCGAAGCTCGTGACGAGGATGACCGGCTTCGCGGCCTTCTCCTTTTCACTAGATTTCTCGGAACTCGCGGAGGTGTTGGAGCAGCCCGCGAGCGCGACTCCGGCGAGCGCGACGGCTCCGGTTGCTGCGGCGCCCATGAAGCCGCGGCGTGACATCTGGTCGGACATGGTTTTTCCTTTCCTCGGTTTGCCGGTCCCCCGGCGACAGTTGCTTGTCGGCACAAGCGAAAGAAAAGCGCACCCCTCGGGGTTCACAAGGAGCTAACGCCACGGCGATGCCGTGAGGAAAAGGCGAAGCAGTCTGGCTTGGGGCGCGAGGCGGTTCGCCCGCGCGTCCTATACAGTAATGTCCCTTGCCCAGGATTCCCACCTGGTTCCCTCCGCAAGCCAGCGCGGGCTGTGCAGGCGCCGCGCCGGTCATTTCCTTTTATCCGATTGTCATATGCTCGTTGCCGAAACTTTTACTATGATAGTGGGCACTTGTGAACGTGTCAAAGCCAGCGCGGGCGGCATTGCGCCTCCTGCCTGCGTATTTGCGCCGATTGCTGCCGCAGGCGCCGTGTTTTGCCCGCTGCGCGAATGGCGGCGTAAACGGTTGCGATGAGAAACGGGAAGGGAAGGCTCGGATGATTCATATCGTTGGCGCAGGCTCGGGCGCCGCCGACCTTATCACGCTGCGCGGGGCGCGCCTTCTGCGCGCGGCCGACGTAGTCGTTTGGGCGGGAAGCCTTGTGAATCCCGAGCTGCTCGCCGAGTGCAAGGAATCCTGCGTCGTCTACGACAGCGCGCACATGACCTTGGAGGAAGTGCTCGACGTGATGTGCGCGGCAGATGCGCGGGGCGAGGAAGTGGTGCGCCTGCACACGGGCGACCCGTGCCTGTACGGCGCCATCCAGGAGCAGATGGACGCGCTCGACGCGCGCGGCGTGGACTACGAGGTGGTGCCCGGCGTGTCGAGCTTTTGCGGTGCCGCGGCGGCGCTTCGCCAGGAATACACGCTGCCGGGAATCAGCCAGTCGGTCGTGATCACGCGGCTTTCCGGACGTACCCCCATGCCCGCGGGCGAGGGCATGCGCACCATGGCGGAAAGCGGCTCGACTATGGTCATCTTCCTGAGCTCGGGTATGCTCGCCGAGCTTTCCGCCGAGCTTTTGGGCGCGGGCCGCAGCTCCGACGAGCCGGCGGCGCTCGTGTACAAGGCGACCTGGCCTGAGGAGCGCGTGGTGCGCTGCACAGTGGGCACGCTCGCCGATGCGGGCGCGCGAGAGGGCATCGACCGCACGGCGCTCGTGGTGGTGGGCCGCGTGCTCGGAGCTCGTGGCGGGCTTGCGCACAACGGCGCGCAAGCGGAGTCGTACGAGCGCAGCAAGCTTTACGACCCTTCGTTTGCCACGGGGTATCGAAAGGCGAGCAGCTAGCGTGGCCTTCGAGCACTACATATATACCGGGACGACCCGCCTGCGCTGCGGCTACACCACGGGGAGCTGCGCCGCGCTCGCGGCGAAGGCGGCCTGCGAGATGCTCTTGTCACGAAAGCCCGTCGGCCGCGTGTCGATCGTCACCCCCGGCGGGCTGCCTGTCGAGGCGAACGTGGTCGACGCATGTATCGGCGAGGGGTGCGCCCAGTGCGCCGTGCGAAAGGACGCAGGCGACGATGCCGATGTGACCGACGGCGTGCTCGTGTACGCGCGCGTGGAACATGCGGGGTCGGGCACGGGTGCTGCGGGCAGCAAGGGCGTGCCCGCGCGCGAATCGGAAGTTTCCGTCGATGGCGGCGTGGGCGTGGGGCGCGTGACGTTGCCCGGCCTCGAGCAGCCGGTGGGGGCGGCCGCCATCAACGCGACGCCGCGCGCGATGATCACTTCGGCGGTGCGCGAGGTGTGCGCCGCGCACGGCTTTTCTGGAAATATCGCTGTGACGATTTCGGTACCCGAGGGTGTTGCCCTTGCCGAAAAGACCTTCAACCCGCACCTGGGGATAGAGGACGGCATCTCCATCCTGGGCACGACGGGCATCGTCGAGCCGCGCAGCCTCGCTGCCTTGCGCGACAGCATCGAGCTCGAGATCCGGCAGCATGCGGCTATGGGGCGGCGCGGAGTCGTGCTCACGCCCGGCAACTACGGCGCGCAGTTCATCTCGGGGCATTTCCACCTAAACGGTGCGCCGGTGGTCTTCATCTCCAACTTCGTGGGCGATGCGATTGATTGCTGCGTTCGCGAGGGATTTACCAATGTCCTTCTTGTGGGACACATCGGCAAGCTGGTGAAGGTCGCGGGCGGCATCATGGACACCCATTCGCGTACCGCCGACTGCCGCGCGGAGATTCTGGCCGCCCACGCGGCCTTGGCCGGCGCGGGCACGAAGACTGTGCGCGAGATCATGTCGTCGGTCACGACCACGGCGGCGCTCGAGGTAATCGAGGCCGCCGGCGTGGGGGACGCTGCGCGCGCCTCGCTCGCTGTGGCAATCGAGGACAGGTTGCGCCGCCGCGCGGCGGGCGGATGCGACATCGCCGCGGTCGTGTTCGACGCCGAGCGCCGCGAGCTTTTCCGCACGTCGGGCGCCGATGCAGTTATCGGGGAATTGGGGGCGACGTATGAGTAAAGGCGTGCTGTACGGCGTGGGCACGGGGCCTGGCGACCCCGAGCTGCTCACGATCAAGGCCGTCCGCACAATCGAATCGTGTCCGGTCATCGCCGCACCGCAGACGGCGGACGGGGCCATGGTCGCGCTCGACATCGTGCGCGGCGCCGTCGGCCTTACAGGCAAGACGGTGATCCCCGTGCGATTCTCGATGACGTGCGACGTCGAGCGCCGCGCGGCCGAGCATGCCTCGCTTGTTCACGAGCTTGTCGCGCACCTGGATGCGGCCCGCGACGTCGCGCTGCTGAACCTGGGGGACCCAAGCATCTACGCCACCTTCCAGCGCATAGCGCCCGACGTGCGCGCCCGCGGGTTCGAGGCGCGCGCCATTCCCGGCGTGCCGAGCTTCTGCGCGGTCGCCGCAGCGCTCGAGCGCGACCTCACGCCCGAGATGTCGTTGCCTCTGCACATCGTGCCCGGCGGCTACGACGACGTGCGCCGCGCAATCGGCTGGCCGGGGACGAAGGTGGTCATGAAGGCGCGCCGCTCGCTTGCGGACACGAAGCGCATCCTTCGCGAGGAGGGCGCCTTCGACGGTGCCGAGCTCGTAGAGGACTGTGGGCTTCCGGGCGAGCGCGTGTACCGCTCGCTCGACGATGTGCCCGATCGGGGCAGCTACTTCTCGACGATGGTGGTGCGCTAGATGAGGGTTTCCTGCATAGCGTTCACCGAGAGGGGGCATGCGTTGGCGGAGCGCACCGCACGCGCGCTTTCCGATTGTGCGCAGACAGGTGAAGATGACCCTGGCTGGGACGTTTCCGTTTCGCGCGGGTTCGGCGAGGGGAAGGCCGACCTGCGCGCATGGACGGCGCTCGCGTGGGAAGCGTCGGACGCGCTTCTGTTCGTGGGCGCGGCGGGCATCGCCGTGCGGGCGATCGCGCCGTATGTCGCCTCGAAGGCAAACGATCCCGCGGTTGTGGCCATCGACGAGGCGGGGCGCTTTGCCGTCTCGCTTTTGTCGGGGCATTTGGGCGGTGCGAACGAGCTTGCGCAAACTGTGGCACGCGCGGCAGGGGCCATCCCCGTCATCACCACGGCGACCGACGTCCGCGGCGTGTGGGCGGTGGATACGTGGGCGCGCCGTGCGGGGCTCGCCGTTTCGAATCCCGAGGCCATCAAGCGAGTGTCGGCGCGGCTGCTTTCGGGCGGGCGCGTGGCGCTCTATTCCGACATGCCGATTTCGGGACAGCCGCCTGAGGGGGTTGACATTGCGTCCGACCGCGCTCGGGCCGATATCGTCGTGTCGCCGTTCGCTGGCGCGAATGCAGGTGCGTCCGTTCGCGCAGCGGAGACGACGGGCGATGTCGTGCCCGCCGGTGAGACGGGGAAGCCGGCGGGCGTGCGGGCGCAGGCGCCTGC
>NZ_QROG01000005.1:74113-119721 GCF_003474585.1 Collinsella sp. AF39-11AT
GAGCCGCTTCGCCTTGTCGTGCCCTGCATCGTTGCGGGCATAGGGTGCCGTCGCGGTGCGTGCGCCGAAGCGATCGGGGAGGCGTTTCTTCTCGCGTGCGGGCAGGCGGGTATCTCGCCTTCGGCCGTGCGCGAGGCGGCGACGATCGACGTGAAGGCGCACGAGGAGGGTCTGCTCGCCTTCTGCCGCGCGCGCAAGATTCCGCTTGCGACGTATTCCGCAGAGGAGTTGTCGCAGGTCGAAGGTAGCGTTTCGCCATCTGATTTCGTGCGCGCGACGGTGGGGGTCGACAATGTGTGCGAGCGCGCGGCGCTCGCGGGCGGGGGCAAACTTATCTTCCCGAAGCTCGCTCACGGCGGCGTGACCGTCGCGTTTTCCAAGGTAACTATCGAACTTTCGTTTAAGGAGCGGTGATGGGAAAGCTCTTCGTGGTGGGGATCGGCCCGGGCGGCCCCGACGGCATGACGATTGCGGCTCGGCGCGCGCTCGAGGCGGCCGACATCGTTGTGGGGTATACGAAATACGTGGAGCTCGCGCTCGCCGCCGTGCCCGACGCGGCGCATCTCGCGACGCCGATGATGCACGAGGTCGAGCGGTGCCGCCTGGCGCTTTCGCGCGCGCAGTGCCGAGAAGCCGTGGCGCTTGTGTGCAGCGGTGACGCGGGCGTGTACGGCATGGCGAGCCCCGTGCTGGAGCTTGCTGAGGACTACCCCGATGTAGACGTGGAAGTTATCGCCGGGGCCACCGCGGCTCAGAGCGGGTCGGCGGTGCTCGGCGCCCCGCTTGCCCACGACTTCGCGGTCGTGTCGCTCTCCGACCTGCTCACGCCGTGGGAGGTCATCGAGCGCAGGCTCGCCGCCGTGGCGAGCGCCGACTTCTGCATCTGTTTGTACAACCCGCGCAGCAGAAAGCGCGCCGACAGGCTCTCGCGCGCGGCGAAGATTATGCTCGAATGGAAGGCCCCCGACACGCTCTGCGGCTGGGTACGCAACATCGGGCGCGAGGGGCAGCAGTCGGGCATGTGCAGGCTCTCCGAGCTGGGGGAGTTCGACGCCGACATGTTCACCACCGTGTTCGTCGGCAACGCGGACACGAAGCGCGTAGGCGGCCGTATGGTCACGCCGCGCGGGTATCGGGAGATTCCATGCGAAAGGTAACGATCATCGGGGCGGGGCCCGGAAACCCCGACTTGCTCTCGCGCGCGGCGCTCGACGCGATTGACATCGCCGACGTGGTCATCGGCGCTCATCGCGCGCTTGTCAGCATCGACGTGCCGCCCGACGTGGTGAGATGCGAGCTCGTGAAGACGGCGGACATCGTCGCCGCGCTCACCGATGCGGCGTCGTGGCAGCGCGCCGTGGTCGTGATGACGGGCGATGTGGGGCTGTTCAGCGGCGCGCGCCGCCTGGTGGAGGCGCTCTCCGGCGACGCGCAGGTGGACGTGCGCGTCATTCCCGGCATAAGCTCAGCGTCGTATCTCGCCGCGCGCCTCGCGCGTCCATGGCAGGATTGGCGCTTCGCGAGCGCTCACGGCGTGGCGTGCGACATCGTGGCCGAGGCCGAGCGCGCAGGTGAGCTCTTCCTCGCCACGTCGGGCGGGGAAGACCCCTCGCGGCTTTCGGGCGAGCTTGTGCAGGCTGGCTTCGGGGACGCGCGCGTGACGGTGGCCGAGCGCCTGTCGTACCCCGACGAGCGCATCACCTGCGCGACCGCAAGTGAAATCGCAGGTCAGACGTTCGACGACTTGAACGTGATGCTTATCGAGTTCGCAGGCTGCGCCGGTTCGCCTGCGGGCTCTAGCGCAGCCTCCGAGACGCCGGCCGGCGCGTCTGCGCCCGCGGCGGCTTCTTTCGCGGCGGACTCTGCGGGCGCATCCCGCGCCGCGAGCTCCCGCTGGCCGTACGCTTCCTCGGGCATTCCCGACGAGCTCTTCATCCGCGGCGACGTTCCCATGACCAAGCAGGAGGTGCGCGCCGTCGCGCTCGCGAAGCTGCGCCTTACCGCGACCGACACCGTGTGGGATGTCGGCGCCGGCACGGGGAGCGTTTCGATCGAGGCGGCGCTCGTCGCGCGAGCGGGGTCGGTATGGGCGGTCGAGCGCAACGCGACCGGCGTGCGGCTCATCCGAGAGAACGCGGATGCATTCGGGTGCGGCAACGTGCATGCGGTCCCCGGTGTCGCCCCCGAAGCGCTCGCGAAACTGCCCGTCCCCGACGCCGTGTTCGTCGGCGGGAGCGCGGGCGAGCTTCCCTCCATCGTGGAGGCGGCGCTCGAGAAGAACTCGCAGGTTCGCCTGTGCGTGCCATGCGTCACCGTTGAGACGCTCACCGAGGCGTTCGCGCTCCTCTCGGGTTCGCGCTTTAAGGGGTTCGAGGCGTGCCAGGTGTCGGCCGCCCGTGCCGAGGCTGTAGGCTCGCACCATCTTATGAAGGCGCAAAACCCCGTGTTCCTCGTCAGCGCGCGTGGTGCGGGCGCGGATGCCGAGGAGCTTGCCGAAGTCGGCGCGCTTGCTGAGTCGCCTGTCGGGGAGGACCCCTCTGTCGAGGGGAACCCATCCGTTGAGGTGGTCTCGCTTGCTAACTGCAGCGCCGCAGGTGGGGAAGGCGGCGCCCGGTGAGCACGTCCATCCCGCGCTTCATGGTCGCTGCGCCCTCGAGCGGGAGCGGCAAGACGGTCGTAACGTGCGCGCTCCTGCGCGCGCTCGCGCGCCGCGGCCTTGCATGCGCGGCCTTCAAATGCGGCCCCGACTACATTGACCCGCTCTTTCATCGCCGCGTCGTGGGTGCGCGCTCGGGCAATTTAGACGGCTTCTTCACCGACGCCCCGACGCTGCGCGCACTGCTCGCATGCGGCGCCGCGGGCGCGGATGTCGCGGTGCTCGAGGGGGTCATGGGCTTCTATGACGGCATGGCGCCCGGCGTGGCCGACGCGAGCAGCTATCAGGTTGCGCGCGACACGGAAACGCCGGTCGTTTTAGTGGTGAACGGGCGCGGGGCGTCTTTATCGCTCGCCGCCGTAATCCGCGGCATCGCCGAGTTCCTGCCTTGTGCGAACGTGCGCGGCGTCGTGCTGAACAAGACGAGCGCCGCTGCCTGCGCCTACGCGGCGCCTGCGATCGAGAAGCACACGGGCGTCGCGGTTTTGGGGAATATCCCCGCCGACGAGGCGTTCTCGCTCGAAAGCCGGCATCTGGGGCTTGTGACCGCCGACGAGGTCGAGCAGCTCTCCGCGCGCATCGACAAGATGGCCGAGCTGGTGGAAAAGAGCGTCGACGTCGACCGCTTGCTCGAAATAGCGGCGACGGCACCCGATATCCGCGAGGAACCTTACCGGTTGGAGCCGATCGCGGGAGCGCGGCCCATCGTCGCCGTCGCGCGTGACGAGGCGTTCTCGTTCTACTACGAGGAGAACCTGCGCGCGCTCGAGGATCTGGGTTGCGAGCTGGCCTTTTTCAGCCCCCTGTGTGATAGCGAGTTGCCCCGGGGGACAAGCGCCCTCTATCTGGGGGGCGGCTACCCGGAGCTCCATGCGCGGCAGCTCTCCGAGAACGCGCCGATGCGCGAGGCGGTGCGGCGCGCGGTGGAATCCGGCATGCCGACGGTCGCCGAATGCGGTGGGTTTCTTTACCTGCAGCGCGAAATCGCCGATAGCGAGGGGCGGCGCTGGCCTGTTGCGGGCGCCCTTGAGGGCGCAAGCGAGAACAGGGGAAGGCTGTCCCATTTCGGGTACGTGGAGCTTACTTCCCAACGCGACGGGCTCTACGGGCCGCGCGGCACACGCATCCGCGCGCACGAGTTCCACTACTGGCAGTCCACCTGCCCGGGCGGCGACTTTTGGGCGCAGAAGCCCCGGCGCGACAAGGGCTGGCCGTGCATGACGACCACCCCGTCCCTGGTGGCGGGCTTCCCGCATGTGTACTATCCTGCGAACCCCGACGTTGCGCGCGCGTTCGCGTCTGCCGCAGCGTCGTTCGCAGAGAGGAGGCGGCATGGCTGAAGCAACCGAAACCGCGCTTGCCTGCATCCGCGAGGAAGTCGAGCGCGCGTTCTCGTCGGCGCCGGGCGCCGTGCTCGAAGCCGCGCTCTCCCGGATCGAGCCCGCAGACGAGTGCGCCCGTGCCGCCGCGTACGCCGCGTGGGACTCCATCGCGCACCCCTTGGGGGGATTGGGCGACTTTGAAGACGCCGTCGCGTGTATCGCCGCAGCTCAGGGGAGCGCCGAGGTGGCCGAGTTTCCCCGTGCGCTCGCGGTATTCTTCTCCGACAACGGGGTCGTTGCCGAAGGCGTGTCGCAAAGCGGGCAAGATGTGACGCGAGCCGTCGCGCGCAACATGTGCGAGGGGGCCGCGAGCGCCTGCCGCATGGCGGCGTTCGCGGGTGCCGAGGTAGTGCCCGTCGACGTGGGTATGGCCCGGGGCATAGAAGACGCGCGCATGGTGCGCGCGAACGTGCGGCGGGGGAGCGGCAACATCGCTCTCGGCTCCGCTATGTCTCGCGATGGGGCCGTGCGCGCGATCGAGGTCGGAATCGCCGTCGCGTGCGGGCTTGCCCGCGCCGGCGTGCGCCTTCTGGCCTCGGGCGAGATGGGCATCGGCAACACGACCACCTCGGCGGCGGTGGCCGCAGTGCTCATCCGGGCGGACGCGCGGAGCCTCGTCGGGCGCGGCGCGGGGCTCTCGGACGCATCGCTCGCGCGCAAGCGCGACGTGGTCGAGCGCGCTATCGACGCGAACTCGCCCGATCCCGCCGACCCGATCGACGTGCTCTCGAAGGTGGGCGGCTTCGACATCGCGGCGATGTGTGGCTTCTACCTGGGGGCCGCGGCCTCGAAGGCGCCGGCGCTCCTCGACGGGGTCATATCCTGCACGGCGGCCCTGTGCGCGGCGCGCCTGTGCCCCAACGCCTTGGGCTACCTCGTGGGCACCCACGCATCAAGCGAACCCGCAAGCCAGGAGCTCCTTCGCGAGCTCGGCATAAAGGCACCACTCGACGCAGGCATGCACTTGGGTGAGGGCGCGGGCGCCATGGCGTATCTGCCCCTTCTGGATTCGGCGTTGCGCGTGTACCGGGATGGGAAGACGTTCACGGCGACTGGCATGGCTGCTTACGAGCATTTCGAGGCCGGGAAATGACGGTGACACTCGTCATCGGCGCCGCCGCGAGCGGCAAGAGCGCCTACGCCGAGTCCCTGTGCCTCGGGCACGACGGCCCCCGCGTGTACCTGGCAACGATGGAGCCCTTCGGGGAAGAGGGCGCCCGCCGCATCGCGCGCCATCGGGCGCTGCGCGAGGGCAAGGGGTTTTCTACCCTCGAGTGCACGCGTGACGTGGGCGCCGCAGTGCCCGGGCTTCCGCGCGGCTGCACGCTTCTTTTGGAGGACGTGGGCAACCTGGTTGCGAACGAGCTCTTCGCGGAAGGCGGCTTGTCCCCGCGTGACCCCGACGCTGCGGCGCGCGAGGTGCTCGGAGGCATTGAACGGCTCGCTCAGGCCGCTGCGTATACGGTGGTGGTCACCGTCGACGTGTTCGCCGATGGGATGCGCTACGATGAAGGGACCGAGGCATGGAGGCGCGCGCTCGCGCGCGTGAACGCGGGTGTGGCGGCGCTGGCCGACCGCGCAGTCGAAGTGGTATGCGGGATTCCCGTGTGGATGAAAGGCGAAGGACCTACAAGGTGAAGATAGTAGAGGCAATCGGCGCGGCGTTCGGAACGTTCTCGCGCATCCCCGTCCCGAAATCGGCCTGGACCGATTTCGGGTCAACCCATGCGCTTGCCGCGTTTCCCCTGGTGGGCCTTGCGGAAGGCTTCCTCATGACGGCGTGGGGGTACGTGGCGAACTTGCTCGGCGTGCCCGCGACCATCGTCGCGGCCGTGCTCGTGGCGCTGCCTGTGGCGGTGACGGGAGGCATCCACCTAGACGGGCTCTGCGACACCTCCGATGCGCTTGCAAGTTGGGCCCCGCGCGAGCGAAAGCTCGAGATCATGCACGACCCGCGAGCGGGCGCCTTCGGGGTCATCGGTGTTGTTGTGTACCTTATTCTGCAGTTTTCCCTTTTCACCGCGCTGTCGCTTACGGCGGGGGCGTTCCTCGCGCTTCTGTGCTCTCTCGTGTTCTCCCGCTCGCTTTCGGGGCTCGCCGTTGAATGCTGGCCTGCCGCGCGGGCGGACGGCATGGCCGCGGGGCTCTCGCCTGCGAAGAAGCGCGCGGCGATCGTCGTGCCGCTTTGCGCTTTCGCTGCGGCTTCGGCTGCAGGGATGGTCGCGTGCGCTCAGGCCGTCGGCGCCCTTATGGCTGTGGCGGGGCTTTTGGCGCTCGCGTGGTACCGCCATGTTGCCCTGTCCCGCTTCGGCGGGGTGACGGGGGATTTGGCCGGATGGTTTCTGCAATGGGCCGAGCTCGCGATGCTTGCCATGCTGGTGGCGGGGGGCATGCTCCTATGATGCTCGTGGTAGGTGGCGCGCATTCGGGGAAGAGGACCTTCGTGCGCGAAAAGCTCGGGTTCGCGGCGGACGATTTCGTCGACGCGGCGCAGTTTGCGGAGGGCGGCGTGCCCGCGGCTTTTGCCGGCCGTGTCGCTTACCGTGCTGAGGAACTCGTACGCGCGCTCGACGCTGACCGGGCGCTCGAGCGGCTGATCGGCTTCGACGTAGTGATTCTGTCCTTGGTCGGCTCGGGGGTCATCCCTATGCGTGCGGAAGACGCCCAATGGCGCGAGCGCGCGGGGCGCCTGGGATGCGCGCTCGCTGCGCGCGCCGATGTCGTCGTGCACATGACGTGCGGGATACCCCAGGTCATCAAAGGAAACCTTGTCGATGCGCCTCGAGGGGCGCAGGGTGCGGGCGCGCCTTTGGAAGTCGTCTTCGTGCGCCATGGTGCCACGGCGGGCACGGAAGACCATCGCTACAGCGGGGCGGGCACCGACGAGCCCCTGTCGAGCGCGGGTGAGCGCGCTTTGCGCGACCTCGCGTGCTATCGTGACGTGTTCCGTGTTATCACGAGCGGCATGGCCCGCACCGACCAGACGGCGCGCATCCTCTTCCCGAACGCGGAGTTTATTGCGTGCCCCGGTCTGCGCGAGATGGATTTCGGCGACTTCGAGGGGCGAAGCGCCGCCGAGCTTAAAGAGGATGCGCGCTACCGCGCTTGGGTAGACTCCTGGTGCGAGACGCGCTGCCCGCATGGCGAGGGCAAGAGCGATTTCACCCGCCGCGTCGTCGCGGCGTTTCGGGAGGCGTGCGAATCGGAGCGCGTCCAGGGGAGTGGGCGCGCCGTCTTCGTCGTTCACGCGGGTACCGTGAAAGCATTGCTCTCCGAGCTAGCTGTCCCGAAAATTGGATACTTCGACGTGCATACCGAGCCGGGCGGCGCATGGGCCGCCACCTGGGATGGGCGCTGCCTTCGCGACGTTCGCCCCGCTTCGGGGGGCGATGCCCGGTGATGACGATTCTTGCCGTCGCCGCCGGGTTCGCGACCGACCTTGCCTTCGGCGACCCGCGCTGGCTTCCCCATCCCGTCGTCGCCATGGGGCGCGCGATCACGTGTGCCGAAGGCCGCCTGCGGCGCGCATTCCCGCAAACGTCCGCGGGCACGCGCGCCGCAGGACTTGTGCTCGCCGTGGCGCTTCCGCTTGCGTGTGGGCTTTTGACCTGGGGAATCCTGCATCTTTGCGGCATGGTTCACTCCGGCCTGCGCTTCGTGGCCGAGGCATGGGCGAGCTATCAGATTCTCGCGGCATGCGAGCTGCGCCGCCAGAGCCTGGCCGTGGCCCGTGCGTTCTCGAGGGGCGGCCTTGTCGCGGCGCGTGAAGCTGTCGGGCTCATCGTGGGACGCGACACGTCTGTTCTCGACGAGCAGGGCGTCGCGCGCGCCGCCGTGGAAACGGTGGCGGAGAACGCGAGCGACGGCGTCATCGCGCCGCTTTTCTACCTTATGATCGGGGGTGCGCCTTTGGGCATGGCGTACAAGGCGGTGAACACGCTCGACAGCATGGTGGGCTACAAAAACGAGCGCTACATCGACTTCGGCTGCGCCTCGGCGCGCCTCGACGATGCGGTGAACTGGATTCCCTCGCGGTTATCGGCCCTGTTCATGATCGCCGTGTGCCCGATCGTCGGGCTCGACGCGCGCGGGGCGGCGCGCATCTGGCGCCGCGACAGGCGTCGCCATGCGAGCCCGAACGCGGCGCAGACCGAGTCGGCGTGCGCGGGTGCGCTCGGACTGCGCCTGGCAGGACCCGCGGTGTATTTCGGCAAGCTCGTTGAGAAACCGACGATAGGCGACGCGTCCCGCGAAATCGAGTGGGGCGACATCGCCCGGGCGACAAGGCTCATGCTCGCCGCGTCCGTATGCGCGCTCGTCGTCTTCGGCGCCGCGCGCGCGGCGGTCGTGCTCGCCGTGGGGGCGATGGCATGAGGAAAGACCACGCCGCGCCCCGGGCTGCCGGGGGAATCCTGCGCGCCCGCACGCATGGGGGCAGCGCGCAATCGCTCGGCATCGCTTGCGAAGGGGGTGCCTCCGACCTCATTGACTTCTCGGTGAACGTGAATCCGGCAGGCCCCTCGCCGCGCGCCGTCGCCGCAGCTTGCAAGGCGCTTTCTCGAATCGACGCCTACCCCGATAGGGAAAGCCTCGCCCTCGGTCGCGCGCTAGCGCGCGACCAGGGCATTCCCGAAGATACTATCGTCTGCGGCGCGGGCGCGTCCGACATCATCTGGCGGCTCGCCGCGGCGGTGCGCTCGAAACGCCTCGTCGTGTGCGCGCCGACGTTCTCTGAATATGCGGAGGCGGCATCGTACTACGGCGCATGCGTGCAGGAGTTCCCGCTCTCCGAAGCGGACGACTTCGACGTGCCTGCCTCCTTCGCCCGCGCGATCGAGGGGCCGAGAGACGTGGCGTACCTCTGCAATCCGAACAACCCGACGGGGCGCCTCGTCGACCCCCGTGTGATCGATGCTGCGGCCTGCCGCTGCGAGCAGGTGGGCGCGCTGCTCGTCGTGGACGAGTGCTTTCTCGGATTTGCGCCCGACGCCCGCGAAAGGAGCGTGGCCGCACGCGCCGCGTGTTCGCGCCATGTGGCCGTGCTCTCCGCGTTCACCAAGCTCTACGGAATGGCGGGGTTGCGGTTGGGATATCTGATCAGCGGAAACGCCCAACTCATCGAGGGGATTCGCCGGGCGGGGCAGGCGTGGCCCGTCTCCTCGGTCGCCGAGGCCGCGGGCATCGCCGCCCTGGAGGACGTTGAATACGTCTCGCGCACGCGCGATGTATTGGCGGGCGAGCGAGCTTGGCTTTCCCATGAGCTCTCCTCGCTCGGGCTTTCCGTCGTGCCGTCGGATGCGAACTTCCTTTTAGTCCGCACGCCGGCGAAAGACATCCCCGAGCGCCTGTATAAACAGGGGGTTTTGGTCCGCACGTGCGACTCGTTTTCGGTACTGTCCCGTTTCTGGTGCCGCGTCGCGGTGCGCACGCGCAAGGAGAATGCCCGGCTTGCGATGGCGTTCAGCCGTGCGCTTCGGGCGGAAGGCGCATCGGGCGAAGGCGAACCCGACGAACGGGGCGGCGCTTCTTGCAGCGGCGCTATGGCGGGCGCGGATGGCCGAGGCTCGGCGAAGGAGGTCGATACCCGTGGGTAGGGCGAAGCCCATCATGATCCAGGGCACCATGTCGAACGCGGGGAAGAGCCTGCTTGCGGCTGGGCTGTGCCGCGTACTTTCGCAGGACGGCCTGCGCGTGACTCCCTTCAAGAGCCAGAACATGGCACTCAACAGCGGTGTCACGGCCGACGGGCTCGAGATGGGGCGCGCCCAGATTATGCAGGCCGAGGCGTGCGGCATCGCGCCCGACGTGCGCATGAACCCCATCCTGCTCAAGCCCGAAAGCGGCCACCGAAGCCAGCTCATCGTGGCCGGCAAGGCGCAGGGAGCCTTCGCTGCGAGGGACTACTTCGCGCGAAAGAAGGCGCTCATGCCGCAGATTTTGGAGGCGTTCGATTCGCTCGCGGAGGAAAACGACGTCATCGTCATCGAGGGCGCCGGCAGCCCCGCCGAAATCAACCTTGCCGAAAACGACATCGTCAACATGGGGCTCGCGCGCGCCGTGTCCTCCCCCGTGCTGCTCGCGGGCGACATCGACCCGGGCGGGGTGTTTGCCCAGCTCTACGGCACGGTCGCGCTCCTTGCGCCCGAGGACCGCGCGCTTTTGCGGGGGCTTGTGGTGAACAAGTTCCGCGGCGATGTGGAAATCCTGCGCCCGGGTTTGGCCCCGCTCGAGAAGATGTGCGGGGTTCCCGTCGTGGGGGTCGTGCCGTATCTTACGCTCGACCTGGACGACGAGGACTCGCTCGCGCCGCGCCTATCTGCCCGCGAGGCGCGCGGCGTCATCGACGTCGCCGTCGTGCGTCTTCCGCATCTGTCGAACTTCACCGACTTCGACCCGCTTTCGCGCGTGCCCGGCGTGGGCGTGCGCTACGTTTCCTCGACGACCGATCTGGGCCGACCCGACCTGGTGGTGCTTCCCGGCTCGAAGACCACGCTCGACGACGCGCGCTGGCTTGCGGCTAGCGGCATCGGAGCCTGTGTACGCGCGCTTTCGGGCGCGGGCACGCCGGTGCTCGGCATATGCGGAGGCTACCAGCTTTTGGGAGACGAGCTTTCCGACCCGCACGGCAGGGAAGGCGCTGGCACCGCGCGCGGGCTCGGGCTCATCCCTGCAAGTACGGTGTTCAAGGAGGAAAAGCGCCTCGCCCAGTCGGAGCTGCGCATCACGGGCGCCCAAGGCGCGTTCTCGGTGTGGAACGGCATGACGGCGCGCGGGTACGAGATTCACGACGGCGAAACGACCGTCCTCTGCGCCCCTGCGGGCACGATTGGCGGCAAACCAGAAGGCGCGGCCTGCGGAAACGTGTTCGGAACCTATCTCCACGGCCTGTTCGACGAACCGGGGGTGGCGCTCGCTCTCGCGCGCTCGCTCGCGCGCATGCGCGGCCTGCCCGAGAGCGTCGTGGGTGCTGCGGGCGCAGCGTCCGCAGCCGATCACCGTGCGCGCGAGTTCGACCGCCTGGCCGACGTCGTGCGCGGGGCGCTTGACATGGAGTATGTCTACCGCATTATCGAGGAGGGCGTATGATCCACGTGTATCATGGCGACGGCAAAGGCAAGACCACGGCGGCGATGGGCCTCGCCCTTCGCATGCTCGCCGCAGGCCGCCGCGTCGTCGTCGTGCAGTTCCTGAAAGACGGCGAAAGCGGGGAGGCGCGCCTGCTCGCCGAGCATTTCGGCGTGCCCGTGTTCGCGGGGAAGGTGTCGGACAAGTTTACCTGGTCGATGACGTCGGAAGATCTTGCCGCGACGTGCGAGCTGCACGATGGGAACCTCGCTTCCGCGCTCGCCGAGCTCGAGGGCGCTCAGGAGGGGCTGCTCGTGCTCGACGAGGCGCTCGACGCGCTTTCGAAGGGGCTTGTCGACGAGGCGCTCGTGGACCGCGCGCTCGATATGTCCGCGCGTGGCGTCGAAGTAGCGCTCACCGGGCGCGCGCCTTCCCGCAAAATCGTGGAGAAGGCCGACTACATAACCGAGATGCGGTGCGAGAAACACCCCTACTCTCAGGGGATATGTGCAAGGGAAGGAGTGGAGTACTAGATGGATTCCAAGGAGATGGCGCCCGGCGACATCGAGCGGCGCAGCTTCGAGATCATCACCGAAGAGCTCGGCAGCCGCACGTTCCCGCCGCTCGAAGGGCCCGTCGTTAAACGCGTCATCCACACCACTGCCGACTTCTCGTACGCCGATTCCCTCGTGTTCACCCATGACGCTGCGCACTGTGCGCTCGACGCTCTGCGTGCAGGGGCCACGGTGCTCACCGACACGAACATGGCGCTCGCAGGCATAAGCAAGCCCGCGCTCGCGAAGCTCGGCTGCAAGGCCGTGTGCTACATGGCCGACCCTGATGTCGCCGCGGCTGCGCGCGCCGCGGGCACGACTCGCGCCGTTGCGAGCATGGACAAAGCTTGCGGCATCGAGGGTCCGCTCATCGTGGCCGTCGGCAACGCTCCCACAGCACTTCTGCGCCTCGCCGAGCTCATGGACGCGGGGAAGATCGCGCCCGCGCTCGTCGTTGGGGTGCCGGTCGGGTTTGTGAACGTGGTCGAGGCGAAAGAGGAGCTACTCGCACGACGCGTGCCGGCCATCGTCGCGAGGGGTCGCAAGGGCGGCTCGACCGTGGCGGCTGCCATTATGAACGCGCTGCTCTACCAGATCACGCGCACAGGCGGCCCGAAGTGACGGCTCCCGCATCCGCGCCGGCGCTGCGCATCTTCGCCGGCACCACCGAGGGCCGCCTTCTGTGCGAATGGGCGAGCGGGGCGGGCATCCCCGCCCGTGCCTACGCGGCAACAGAGTACGGAGGCGAACTTTTGGGCGAGCTTCCGGGCATCGAGGTGCATGCGGGCAGGCTCGACGAGGCCGACATGGAGCGCGAGCTTTCCGGCGCGCGCATCGTCGTCGACGCCACGCACCCCTTCGCTACGCTCGCAAGCGGCAACATCCGGGCCGCTTCGCTCGCCGTGGGTGCACGATGCCTGCGCCTTGCGCGCCCGGTCGAGGCGCTGCCCAAAGGCGTCGTGTCGGTCGCGTCGATCGCCTGCGCGGCGCGCTTTCTCTCCGAGAACCCGGGTCGCGCTCTTCTCACGACGGGGAGCAAGGAGCTTGCTCCCTACACGCGCGTCGCCGATTTCGCGGAGCGCTTCTTCGTGCGCGTGCTCCCGCTGCCCGGTGCTATAACGAAGTGCATCGACGCGGGGTTTTCGCCGTCGCACGTCATCGGCATGCAGGGGCCCTTCACCCGCGAGCTCAACGAGGCGATGCTTCGGCAGGTGGGCGCCCAGTGGCTTGTGACCAAGGACTCGGGAACCGTAGGCGGCACGGCCGAGAAGCTCGCCTCCGCGCGCGACGTGGGAGCGCGCTGCATCGTGGTCACCCGTCCCGCCGAGGGAGGCGGGGCCCTTTCGCTTCGGGAAGTGGAAGACGCGCTCTTACGGGAGTTCGCGCGCTAGGCGCTTGCCGCGCCTGCGCGCCCTCCCGCCCGCGAGGAGGAGCGCCCCGTGCAAGCTCGACCCGTACAAGCCCGTCATCCATCAATAGCTCGAGGACGACGCCCAGAACTGGCGCAAACAGTCCTTCAATAAGTTGCGGTGAAATAGTGTCTGTTTTTGCTGCTAGATAGCATATTCGGTTCCTAATTCACCGCAACTTGTTGGTGGTGGCTTACTGGTAGCTGGTGGTGGCTTACTGGTAGCGTAGGCACTCCACCGGGTTGAGCTTTGCCGCGCGGCGAGCGGGGTAGAAGCCAAAGATTACGCCGATGCCGACGGAGACGCCGAAGGCCAGCAGCACCGTGGCGATTGAAAAGCTCGGTGTGATCTCCCCACTGGCACCGAGCTCGTTGAGAACCCCTGATCCTGCGGCAAACATCGCGAGGCTCCAGGCCAGCAGATAGCCAATCAGGACACCCAGCAGGCCACCGGTGACGCACAGCGCCGAGGACTCGGCCAAAAACTGCGCGGTGATATCGCGGCGACTGGCGCCCAAGGCACGGCGAATACCGATCTCGCGGATGCGCTCAGTCACGTTGGTAAGCATCATATTCATAATGCCGATTCCGCCGACAAGCAGTGAGATACTGGCGACAGCGCCCATGATGAGCGAGAAGGCGCCCATAAACGAGTTGAGTGCATCGATGGCGCTTTTCATGGAGGTCGCCGATACGCTGTCGTACTCATCATCCTCCGAGATGCCCTTCATCGCGCGCACCTTAGACTCGATGGTCTTGCAGAGCTCGTCCATGTCTGTGCCCTCGGCGGCAAGTGCCGTCACGCTGGGGAATGAAGGATTCTCGTCGCCAAACAGCCCGGCGATGGTTTCGCGTGGCATATACAGCGTGAGCGAGCCCATGGAGTCGCTGCCGCCATCAATCACGCCTACAATCTGCACCTCGCCGTTGGAGACCTTAATAGTCTTGCCCACCGCGTCCTGTTCGTTGCCGTAAAGCTGATCGGCGCCGCCACGGCTGATGAGCGCCACGCGCGAGCCTGATTGGGACTCGGCCTGGGAATAGGTGCGCCCCGCAACGAGCTTGCTGGCTCCCACGGCGTCGAGCATGTCGCTATCGACACCCTGTGCCATGACGGTATAGCTTTTATCGCCGGTCTTGTATTCGGTATACCCGCTGTCGACAATGCCGATCTGCTCTATCTGCGGCACCAGTTTTTGAAGCTTTTCGATGTCCGACTCGGTGAGTTCTTGCGACGAATAGATTTGCACCATGCGCGCCGCATTGAGGCCCAGACTGTTGACCAGGCTGTTTTGGATTCCGCCGATGAGCGAAGTCATGGCGATAACTGAGGCGATGCCGATGACAATACCCAGGATGGTGAGCAGGCTGCGCCCCTTGTTGGCCTCGAGCGAGTGAAGGGCTTCTTGGACAAGATCGCGGGTGCTCATGCCTTCGCTCCTTTCGGCTGATTGGTGGTTGCAGAAATCGCGGGCAGGTTTTTGACGGCCCCGCGTAACGTATTCGGTGTATGCGCGACATATGCGCCGTCATGGATTCGCCCGTCACGGATGGTTACGGCTCGATCGGCCTCGGCGGCGATGCCGGGGTCATGCGTGATGAGTACGATGGTCTTGCCGCGTTTCTGGAGCTTGTGGAAGGTTTCCATGACGAGCGCCCCGGTTGTCGAGTCTAGATTTCCCGTTGGCTCGTCGGCCAAAATGATGGGCGGGTCGTTGACGAGGGCGCGCGCGATGGCGACGCGCTGCATCTGTCCGCCCGAGAGTTCCGATATGCGGTGGTCCCAATGGTCGACCGGCAATGTGACGGCTTGCAGCGCGTGCACGGCGCGCATCTCGCGCTGGCTACGCGGCACATTGGTGTAGGACAGCGGCAGCATGACGTTTTCGATCACCGTCAGACGCGGCAGCAAGTTAAAACTCTGAAAGACAAAGCCGATGCTCAGCGCGCGCACCTCGGTGAGCTCATCATCGTCGAGCTCGGCGACGTTGAGCCCTTGCAGGAAATAATCACCCGCCGTCGGCTTGTCCAGGCAGCCCAGGATGTTCATGAGCGTCGACTTGCCCGAGCCCGAGGGGCCGGTGATGGCGACGAACTCACCGGGGTTCACCGCCAGGCTCACGTTGTGCAGGATGTGGGCGCAACCGGCCTCGCTCTCAAAGATGCGGTGCACGTTGCGGATGTCGATGACGGGACGCATTACTTGCCCTCGTCGGCAGACATATTGTCGCCGCCGTCTGCCGTCATGCCTGTGCCGGTATCCGTCACAATGGTGTCGCCGTCGCGTAACTTGGTAACCGGGACGTCTGGGTTGATCTCGTTGCCCTGGTCGTCGCGCTTGACCTGCGTCTTACCGACTACAGCCTCGTTGTCGTTTTGCGTCACGACGGTCACCTTCACGCGGCGCGTCTTCTTGCCTTCCGAATCGGTGGCCAGATTGACGTAATAGTGCTCGCCATCTTCGGTCATCAGCGCCATGGTCGGCACCATAACCACGTCGTCGAGCTTCTCGGTCACTACCGAGACCTCAGCAGTCATACCCGGCTTAAGGCGACTGTCGGGTGCTTCGATGAGGATGTCGACGTTAAAGGTTACGCTGCCGCCGCCGGAGTTGGAGTCGGAGTTTGCCACCGAGGCGATGGCCGTGACCGTTCCCTGGCTCACGATATCGGGAAACGCTGGATAGGTCACGTTGGCGCTCTGGCCCACGGCGATCTTGGCGATATCCTTTTCGCCCACCTGCACGGTCACCTTCATCTTGGACAGGTCGGCAATCTGCATGCACTGCTTGCCGCCGCTTGTATCGCTTTCGCCCATGATCATGCCGCCTGTTACCGTGGCGCCCACCTTGGCGTTGAGCTCCACGATGCTGCCCGAGCTGGGGGCCTTTACGGTGCGCTCGGCCGCCTTTGCAGTTGCCTGTTCCAGCGCTGCCTGGGCCGAGGCGAGGTTGCGCTGGGCGGTCGAGACGGCATTTGCGTTGGCGTTTGCGTCCGATGGACCGGTCGATCCGTCACTGTCCGTTGTCGGTGCGGCCTGTGCGGCCGCGAGTGCCACCTTTGCATTGTTCAGGTCTTCCTGGGCGGCCGCGACCGCGCGCTGCGCCTCGGAAACAGCGCTATCGAGCGCGTCGTTCTTAATGGTCATGAGTACGTCGCCCTCGTTGACGCTCTGTCCGGCCTGCATGTTGATCTTTTCAACCGTACCGTCGACAGAAGGGGAGACGACCGATGCCGAGATGGGCTTAAGCTGCCCCTTGGCTTCGACTGTGGTGGTAAACGTGCCTTCGGTGACCATGTCGGTCACCGGTCCGTTGGTGCCTGCGGGTTGCGCGTTGATGACCAGCGTTGCGATGATGGCAATGAGTGCGATGGCAACAACGACACCGACGGCGATACCGCGTCGGATGAGCTTTTTGCGCCGACGCTCAGCACGCTTTGCCTTGAGCTTTGCATAGGCTTCTTCATCGGAGATATCGGTCGAATCGTCGAGACTCGTTTGGGGCTGCTTGGTGTCTGCAGCGCTGATAATCGGCAGGGTCTCGGTGGCATCTTGGGGCATGCGATCGGAATCGTCAGGACCCGGATTGATCGTGGGGACCTTGGACATAGCGTCTCCTTTATCGATATGGCTCCGATAAGTATATACGCCCGTCGCGATGGGCGGGCGTATAGAAGTTGCGGATGACGGTACTGTAAGTTTTGTCGCCGTGCTGTTTACTTGTTGTAGACGTTAGCTGCGTTACGAGTGCACGACCACGCAGAGGCCGACTTTGATGCGCTCGTGGAGCGACTTGGCATCGGCCAGACGCAGGTTGATACAACCGTGGCTACCGCACCACTTGTACGATTCGGCGTTATCGAAACTCGAATCGTTTTGCCAGGTGGCGTCGTGGAATCCGACCATATTGCCCTCGAACGGCATCCAGTAGCTTACCGGGCTCTCGTATTTGGGCTTGCCGGTCTCGGGGTCCTTGGCACCGATAAGCTTGCTGGCGCCATTGTTGCTGTTGATCTGCCATACGCCCTCGGGGGTGGCGTCCTCTCCCGGCTTGCCAGAAATAAAGTTGGCCTCCCAAACGATATTACCGTTCTCGTCATAGTAGCGCGCGTGCTGCTCGGACAGATCGACGTCGATATACGCCTTCCAGTCGGGCTCTCCCTTTGCGGTAAAGGTGTCGGCCTTCTGGGAGTACTTGATCTCGATTTCGCCGGTCTGCTTGTTGTTAATGGCGTCCTCGACCTGCTTGGCGAGCGAGCTGCTGTCGATGGACCAACCAAAGTCACCGCCTTCGACGGCACACTGCTTGCCATCGGCGCGCGTCCACCAGCGAGTGGAGCCCACGGTATTAAAGCCGTTGGCGAGCTCGGCTGCCCAACTGCTGATCTGCGACGTATCGAGCGTGGGGTTGGCCGGATCGGCAAAGCTGATCCACTGCAATACGGAGCTGCCATCAACCTTGCCGGCATCCTCGCCGTTGAGCTTGAGGGTCACGTTGACGCCCAAGAAGTTGTTGGCGGCATCGCATGCGGCCTGAATCTGATCATCGGTCAGCGTTCCATTGAGCGGCTCATAGGCATCGTTGCCGAGCTTGGAAAGATCTACGGTCTCGGCCAGCGAGGCAAGCTCGAGCTCGGCATACTTAATGACATGCTCGCGGTTGAGTTTTTCGTTGGAGCGCGCCTTCTCGACGGTAAACTTGCCGGCCTGCTCGTCATAGGAGCTATTGGCCTCGAACGCGCCCGAACGCCCCTCGTTAAACTCGTCGATGGCGGCGCCCAGATCCTTCTCAAACTGCTTTTGGTCAAAGGTGTCGGAGAGCATGGACAGGTCGACGTCTTGATCAAGATCGACTTCGTTGGAGCTAGCGGTTGTTTTGGTCTTGCCGCTTAAGGATTCTACAAGGCGAACCGGCCATACAATGGCTTCGTTGCGGCTGATAATCTCTTTTGCGGCAGCTTCGCCGTCGACAATGGGCTCATCGGACTCGGGCTGATAGGTCCAGCTAAAATCATCGCCTGTCACGGTGAGCTTATAGTGCTTCCAAGCCGAGTTGACCTTGGTGGCGGCAGACGAAGCGTTGGAGAACGAGACATCGACGCCGGCGATAGTGGTGTTGGGGTAGGCTACCTGCGAAAACGCTACAACGCCTACGATATAGACAATGACGATAAGACCCAGAACGACAAAGAGCGTCGTCTTTTTGCCCGACTTATTGTTCTCGGCGGGTTTGCGTGCGGGGCCGCGATCGCCTCGAGCGTGCGTGGGGGGCTGCTTGGGCGCATTGCCATTTGCCTGGCGCTGCTGATGCTGCTTGTTCGGACGTTGGGAAACGTTTGCCGCACCTCGCTGCTGACCGCGGCTCGGCGCGATAGGACGCGGCGACTGAACGCCGCCGGTGTGCCTGCTCGGCTGCTGCGGATCGGGAATCAGTTGAGTTCGATCGTTTTGCGACATCGTATGCATATCCTTCGGATTTCGCCTTGCGGCTCATCGTGTTTTTACTGGGCTTGCATTATAGCGATTACCCAGTTGTTTGTGGTATGGAAACGGTGGCATTCAAAAGAGGTGGGACATTTGTCCCACCTTCGAGTCTTTCTTTGTCGCTATCCGCACTCACCGCATTTTGCACAGGCCGAAAGTGCGGCCGGAGCCTGCGCGATGCCACCCTTTGCCGTCTCGCGCAGCGTGGCCGGCAACGCGTGGCCCACGGAGAGCATGACGTGCGCCATCTGGTCAAACGGCACCAGGCTCTTGATACCGGCAAGTGCAAGCTGCGCCGAGCTAAATGCCGCGGCCACGCCGATGGCATTGCGGTTTTGGCACGGCACCTCCACGAGGCCGCCCACCGGGTCGCAGACCAGGCCCAGCAGGTTGCTCAGGGCGATGGAGCTGGCGTCGAGTGCCTGCTCAGGCGTGCCTCCGAGCATCTGCACCAGCGCGGCGGCGGCCATGGCGGCCGCGCTTCCCACCTCGGCTTGGCATCCGCCCTCGGCGCCGGCGACGCAGGCGCTCGTGGTGAGGTTGAGGCCGATGGCGGCGGCGCAGTAGAGGGCGTCCATGACTTGCTCATCGTCCAGTTGCAGATGGTCGGCGAGCGCCAGCACGCAGCCGGGCACGACGCCTGCGGAGCCGGCCGTGGGGGCGGCGACGATCACTCCCATTGTGGCGGAGCGCTCAAGGACGGCCATGGCGCGGGCCACGGCATCGGTCTGGACGGCGCCCATCAGGCTTACGCTCAAGTCGTTGCGGCCGGTGGCATCAACGAGCTTGGCCTCGCCGCCGATAAGCCCGCCGAGCGAGCGCTGAGGATTGGCGATGGGGGCCGTGGTCTCCTCGCGCATGACGTCGAGCACGCGGCGCATGGCGGCGACGGCGTGGGCCTCGCCGGTCAGGCGCGCCTCGCGAACGGCCATGACGGCGCCGATGTTGAGGCCGAGTTCGGCGCAGGCGTCGAGCAACTGCGCACCATCGTCAAAGATTTCCTTGGCCGAAACGCCGGGGGAGAGCGACGAGGCCGAGCCCGGGAGCTCGATAAAGGTGGCGTAGTTTACATTGTCGAGCTTGCGCAGCATGGGGATGACGGTGTCGTCGGGGGCGCCATCGGTTTCAAAGACGGAGTATGCCTGGCCGCCCACCTCGGTGCGGTAGGTGCGGCAGAAAGCGATGTTTACATGTGCGTAGGCGAGCAGGTTCGTGAGCGCGGCGAGCACACCGGGGACGTCCTGGTGGGCCACGAAGAGCGTGGAATACATGCCCGAGATATCGACGCCGACGCCGTTGATGCGGCTGATGCGCATCTTGCCGCCGCCGAGGCTCTCGCCGCGGACCTGCACCGTGGCGCCCGTATCGTCGGCCATGTCGATGTCGACGGTGTTGGGATGGATGGAGGCGTCGTCGCCCTTAATTTCAAAGTGGTAGTCGAGGCCCTGCTCGCGTGCGAGGTCGAAGGCCTGCTTGATGTTCTCGTCATCGGTGTCGAGGCCCAGAATGCCCGCGACGAGAGCGCGGTCGGTGCCGTGGCCGCGGTAGGTGTGGGCGAAGGAGTTCCACAGGCCAAAGGTGACTTTGGTGATGCGGCCTTCCAGCAGGCTGGCGGCAACTTGTGCGCAGCGCAGGGCGCCGGCGGTGTGCGATGAGCTGGGGCCGACCATGACGGGGCCCAAGATCTCGAATGCCGAGGTCGTAGCTAGTGTTTGTGGCTTGCCTGCCATATGCGCTCCTGTTCTATCCCGTCGTCCCGAGGGGCGGGGCATAAGGTCGCCTGCTCGGACAGTCCTGACTCGCACGGAGAGCACATTAAGTGCTCTCCGGCTCGTGCGGAACTCGCGATCGACCTTATGCCCCGCCCCTCGGGACTAAGGATACATGGTAGAGGCGCTCGTGCTGCAAAATTCATGAGCTGGTGACCTATTCTGCGTCCCAGGTCGGCTCATCTTCACCACCGGTTAATAAAAAAGAGGTACCGGTTGGTCCGGTACCTCTTTTGGTGCGTTTCGATTTGGCTGTAGCTTTTGCCGCTAGCTTACAGGCCGCAGGCTGCTTTGAGTTCTTCGACTCGGTCGGTATTCTCCCAGGTGAAGTCGGCGTCTTCGCGGCCGAAGTGGCCGTAGGCTGCCGTCTTCTCGTAGATCGGTCGACGCAGGTCCAGGTCGCGGATGATTGCGCCCGGGCGCAGGTCGAAGGTCTTCTCGACGGCCTCGACGATCTTGTCCTCGGCAACATGCGCGGTACCGAAGGTGTCGACCATGATTGAGAGGGGCTTGGAAACGCCGATGGCGTAGGCGAGCTCGACTTCACAGCGGTCGGCCAGACCGGCGGCGACCACGTTCTTGGCGACCCAGCGCGCGGCATACGCGGCGGAACGGTCGACCTTGGTGCAGTCCTTGCCGCTAAAGGCGCCACCGCCGTGACGGCCGTAGCCGCCGTAGGTGTCGACGATGATCTTGCGGCCGGTGAGGCCCGTGTCGCCCATGGGGCCGCCCACGACAAAGCGACCGGTGGGGTTCACGTAGATCTCCGCGTTGTCCCACGGCATGTTCTCGGCGGCCATGACCGGGGTGATGACGTGTTCGATGAGGTCGGCCTTGATCTTGCCCATGTCCTCAATCTCGGCGGCGTGCTGCGTGGAGATGACGATGGTCGTGACCTCCACGGGCTTGCCTTCCTCGTAGCGCACCGTGACCTGGGTCTTGCCGTCGGGGCGCAGGTAGGGCAGGGTTCCGTCATGGCGCACGGCAGCCAGGCGCTCGGCCAGGCGGCTTGCCAGGTAGTGCGGCATGGGCATGAGGGTCTTGGTCTCGTTGGAGGCATAACCGAACATCATGCCCTGGTCGCCGGCGCCGATCAGGTCGATCGGGTCGGTGGTAGCGCCGGTCTGGGTCTCGAAGGACTCGTCAACGCCCTGGGCGATATCGGGCGACTGCTCGTGGATGAGGCTCATAACGCCGCAGGTGTCGCAGTCAAAACCGAACTTGGCACGGTTGTAGCCAATGCGGCGGATAACGCCGCGGGCGATTTCCTGTACGTCGACGTAGGCCTGGGTGCGAATTTCGCCGGCAACGATGATGGTGCCGGTGGTCACGAGGGTCTCGCAGGCGCAGCGGACGTTCTCCACGTTGGCAGGCACGCCGTTGGGGGCGATGTAGCCCTGCTCCTGGAGCTCTATTTCTTTGGCGAGGATTGCGTCGAGGACGGCGTCACTGATCTGGTCAGCGATCTTATCGGGATGACCTTCGGTCACCGACTCCGACGTAAAAACAAAGGACCCGTGTTGGGGTGGAATGGAACGAAGTTCTTCTGACATGATTGTCCTTTCAAAAACGTGTTCCGGCGACCGTTACCATTCCGCCGGGCTCTCTATGCAAGGGCACATCATAGCGCGTAAATCAAACATTCACACCCTTTCCGCACCTACTCATTTAAGTCTGTCCCCAATGAGTGGGTCGGTGCCCTTTGTGCGGAGGTTGCTTTGTTGCTTTATACTGGTGCGGTTAGACATCCATCCTGCAATCGAGGAGATTTCCATGGCATCAGACGTTCGCGTCCGCTTTGCACCCTCACCGACGGGCAAGCTGCACATCGGCGGCGCCCGCACCGCTATCTATAACTGGGCTTTCGCCCGTGCTAACGGCGGCACGTTCATCCTGCGCATTGACGACACCGATCCCACCCGCTCTACCGACGAGAACACGCAGATCATCCTGCGCGCCATGCGTTGGCTGGGCCTGGACTGGGACGAGGGTCCCGAGGTGGGCGGAGACTTTGGCCCCTATGCCCAGACCGAGCGCCTGGACCTGTACAAGCAGGCCGCCCAGAAACTTTGGGACGAGGGCAAGGCCTATCCCTGCTTCTGCACCAAGGAGCAGCTCGACGCCGACCGCAAGGCCGCGCAGGAGCGCAAGGACCCCTTCCAGGGCTATCAGCGTCGTTGCCGCGATCTTGATCCCGAGGAGGCCCGCCGCCGCATCGAGGCCGGCGAGTCCTACGTCCTGCGCATCAAGGTGCCCGTGGACCGCGGCGACGTCGTCATCCACGATGCCGTCCACGGCGAGGTGACCTTCGACGCCAAGGAGCTCGACGACTTTGTCATCTTCCGCTCCGATGGCACGCCCACGTACAACTTCGCGACCGTCGTCGACGACGCCATGATGAAGATCACCCATGTCATCCGCGGCGACGACCACCTGTCCAACACCCCGCGCCAGGTCATGGTCTACGAGGCCCTCGGCGCGCCCGTGCCCACGTTCGCCCACATCTCCATGATCCTGGGCGCCGACGGTAAGAAGCTCTCCAAGCGCCACGGCGCAACTTCGGTGGAGGAGTACCGCGACGCCGGTTACCTTTCCGACGCCTTCGTCAACTACCTGGCGCTGCTCGGCTGGTCGCTCGACGGCGAGACCACGATCATCCCGCGCGATGTCCTAGCCAGCAAGTTCTCGCTCGACCGCATCTCCAAGAACCCGGCGACCTTCGATCCCAAGAAGCTCGATTGGGTCAATGCCGAGTACATCAACGGCATGTCCGACGCGCAGTTTGCCGATGAGATCATGGTCCCCAAGCTGCACGAGGCGGGTCTCATCGAGGGCAACGTCGAGTACGGCGAGGACTGGATTGATGCGCTTGCCGCCATCGTCAAGCCGCGCACCAAGATGCCGACCGACGCCGTGACCGTCGCCGCTCCCATCTTTGCTACGGCCGAGACGCTCGAGTATGACGAGAAATCCGTTAACAAGGGCCTGGCTAAGGAAGGCATGGGCGCCATTCTGGATGTCGCCAAGGCTGCGCTCGAGGGCGTGGACAAGTGGACTGCCGGGGCCATCGACGCCGCGCTTGAGCCGCTGCCCGAGCAGATGGACCTCAAGAAGCGCGTGGTGTTCCAGGCCGTGCGCGTCGCCGTCTGCGGCAACATGGTTAGCCCTCCGCTGGGCGAGACCATGGCGCTCGTCGGCCGCGACGACTGCCTGGCGCGTATCGACCGCGCTCGCACGATGGCGCTGTAGTAGACGCGCAAATGCATGTATCCGAGCCCCGTTCACCCGAGCGGGGCTCTTGTTTCTGTACCGATGAGTGGGTTGCTGGGACAAAATAATCAGTAGTGTTTGTCCCATGTTCGAGTGACGCAACGAGCTCGACACTCGTATCGGCCATGGGACAAACTCTACTGATTATTTTGTCCCACCCCTTTCAGGTCCGTTCGTTAGAGGTGGTGTATGGCTCAACAACTGTCGCTGTTTGGTTTGCCGGAACCGGAGGAAGCTCCGGTGAAGCCCAAGCCTGCCGCTGCCTCGGCTCAGTCTAAGCCTTCGTCCGAGCCCCCTGCCGCCTACGCGAGCGTGGTCCTCGACATCCCCACCCGTGCGCTGTCGGAACCGTTTGCTTACGGCATCCCCGAGTCCCTTGCCAACGAGGTCCAGATCGGATCCACGGTCCTGGTCCACTTTGGTAACCGTGCCGCCGCGGGCTATGTCGTCGACATTGCGCCTGATCTGGGCGATCTGCCGGGCAACAACGCCCTTGACCTTTCGCGCATCAAGCCTGTCGAAGCCATCCTCAGCAAACCGCTCTTTACCGCCGAGGCTGCACGCATTGCGCGCTGGATGAGCCGCGAGTATGTCGCGACGCTTTCCGAGTGCCTGCGCCTGTTTTTGCCACCGGGCGGCAGCCCGCGTGTGGTCAAGGGCGACGACGGCGTGTGGACGGTTGAACGTCCAGCCGTCAAACCCATCCAAAACCGCTGGGTGATGCTTACGCCCGAAGGCTTTGACTACACGCCACCCAAGACCGCGGTCCGCCAGCGCCAACTCATCGAGGCGCTCCAGTGCGGACCGGTCACGACGCGCGACCTCAACCTTCTCTATAACAGCATGTCGGCGACCATCAAGGCGCTCGAAAAACGCGGCGTTGTGGTGGTGGAAGAGCGCCGCGCCTGGCGTGGCTGCGGCGAGCAGACCACGCTGTCCTCGGCAAGCGGCAAAGCGCCGGTCTCCCTTACCAGTGGCCAGCAACAGGCACTCGCGCAGATTGAGCGCGCCCGTCTGGACGCTCATGGCGACGTGGTGCTGGTCGACGGCGTCACCGGCTCCGGCAAAACCGAGGTTTACCTCTCCGCCATCGAGCGCGTGCTCGCAGCCGGTCGCTCGGCCTGCGTGCTGGTGCCCGAGATTTCGCTGACGGCCCAGACCGTCGGCCGCTTCCGTTCGCGCTTTGGCGAGACGGTCGCCGTGTTCCATTCGCGGCTTTCGGCCGGCGAGCGCCTGGACCAGTGGGATATGGTTGCCAGCGGTGCGGCCCGCGTGGTCGTCGGCGCACGTTCGGCGCTCTTTTGCCCGCTTGGCGACCTGGGCCTCATCATCATTGACGAGGAGCACGAGACCAGCTACAAGCAGGGGTCCAGTCCGCGCTACCACGCGCGCGAGGTGGCGGCCGAGATGGCGCGGCGCTACCGCTGCCCGCTCGTGTTGGGCTCCGCCACGCCCTCGGCCGAGGCCCTCGACCACTGCCGCCGTGGAACGTATAACGGCACCACTTGGACGCGCGTCGAGATGCCCGAGCGCCCGGGACACGCCGTGCTGCCCGAGGTCCGCATTGCCGACCTGCGCCGCGAGTTTTCGCACGGTAGCCGTTCAATGTTCTCTAAACCGCTGATGGAAGGTTTGGAGCGCGTTGTAGAGCACCGCGAGAAGGCCGTGCTGCTGCATAACCGCCGTGGCTTTGCGCCGTTCCTGATGTGTCGCGAGTGCGGCTGCGTTCCCACCTGCAACCACTGCTCCACCGCGCTTACGTATCACGAGCGCACGCACACGCTGCAATGTCACACATGCGGATCCTCCTGGCGCGTGCAGCCGTATCCCGCGCCCACGAGTCGTTGCCCCAAATGTGGCAGTCGCTACCTGGCAAAAATGGGGCTGGGCACGCAGCAGATCGAGGACGCACTGCACCAGATGCTGCCCGAGGACGTCGCCATCATCCGCATGGATGCCGATTCCACGCGCGGCAAGGATGCGCACAAAAAGCTGCTCGAGCAGTTCGATGCTGCCGATTGCGCCGTGTTGCTGGGCACCCAGATGATCGCCAAAGGCCTCGACTTTCCCGAGGTCACGCTCGTGGGTGTGGTCAATGCTGACTTCGCCCTCAAGCTGCCGGATTTCCGCGCAGGGGAGCGCGCCTACGATTTGCTTGAGCAGGTCGCCGGTCGCGCCGGTCGCGGCGACCGCCCTGGCGAGGTCATCATCCAGACGTATCTGCCCGAGGATCCGGTCATTCGCGCCGTCGCCGAGCACGATCGCTCGATCTTTACCGACTACGACCTGGACCAGCGCCGCGACGCACTGTATCCGCCGTTCGTGCGCCTGGTTAACATTTTGGTGTGGTCGGCAAGCCGCGACGATGCGCAGGATTATATCGGGCGCATTGCAAAGCTTCTTAAGCGCCGCTGGCATGCCGCCGCGCCCGACTTTTTGCGGGCGGGGAGCGCCGTGCCCCAGGTGCTGGGCCCGGCTTCGTGTGTAATCGAGAGAGCCAAGGACCGTTACCGCTTCCATCTGCTTGTGAAGTCGCCTGTGGGGTACCATGTCTCTGATGATATCGACGCCTGCCTCAAAGAGGTGGGCTCTGTGCGCGGCGTGAGCGTGAGCGTTGACGTCGATGCCTATGATTTGATGTAACAACCCGAAAGGATGGCCATGGAAGCCAACGGAATCGTACTGTCGCCCGACCCTCGCCTGCGTCAGGAGTGCGCCGTGATCGAGGAGATCACCCCAGCGATCGAGGCGCTTGCCGAGAAGATGAAGAAGATGATGTTCGACAACGGCGGTTGCGGCCTGGCTGCTCCGCAGATCGGCGAGCTTATTCAGCTCGTCACCATTGACTGCGACTACAGCGACAAGAACGACTACGACCCGTACGTGCTCATCAACCCTGTCATTGTTGAGCAGAGTGACCATCTGGTGCCGTTTAGCGAGGGCTGCCTGTCCATCCCTGGCATTAGCTGCGAGATCGAGCGTCCCGACCATGTCGTCGTAGAGGCGTACGACTTGGACGCAAACCTGATTCGCTACGAGGCTACGGGCGACCTGTTCTGCGTGTGCCTGCAGCACGAGATCGATCACCTGCATGGCAACACTATGTTCGAGCGACTGAAGCCCATGCAGAGGCTCAAGGCCGTCAAGGAGTACCAGGACGCCCTGGCCCGCGGCGCTCGACCGGGCGAGACGGAGTAGGTTAATTGTCCGTCCCTGGGATGGGGCCCACACATATCATCCCGTGCTCAAACATTCTCGCTTTGCTGCGAAACTGCGCGCGGGACGATATGTGTGGGCCCCATCCCAGGGACTACGTTGTCGCTCTTCGTTTCGCCCGGGTGCCGTCGGGCCAGGGAGGGGCGTCTTCGCTGATAGGTGCTTTCTTGGGAGGGCTGCTTTTATGCGGCTCTTTCTTTGTTTTTGGGTATATTTGTTTCTGTTGAACTATTCTTGCGGCTGGGCGCGCTTGCGACCAGGAACGCTTTTTTGTAGCCGTCTCGGCTCGTTATTGAGAGGAGACTAACTTTTATGCGTATTGTGTTTATGGGTACGCCTGATTTTGCTGTGCCTTCTTTGACTTCGCTTGTTGAGGCTGGGAATGAGATTGCGCTTGTTGTTACTCGTCCTGATGCTGTTCGTGGGCGTGGTAAGAAGCTGGAGCCGTCTCCTGTTAAGGCTAAGGCGCTGGAGCTGGGGTTGCCGGTCATTGAGGCGAATCGTATGACGCCTGAGGTTGTTGAGGTGCTCCAGGCTGCCCAGGCTGATATTTTCTGTGTGGCTGCCTATGGCTGCATTTTGCCCGATGAGGTGCTGCATATGGCACCGCTCGGCATTGTGAATGTTCATGCGTCCTTGCTGCCTCGTTGGCGTGGGGCTGCTCCTATTCAGCGTGCCATTCTTGCTGGTGATGAGGTTGTTGGCGTTTCCATTATGCGCATTGGGCATGGCGTGGATACCGGCGCTTATTGCGCCCAGGCGTCTACGTCGGTTGCAGGCAAGCATGCCGAGGCACTGACTACGGAGCTTGGCGAGCTGGGCGGCAAACTGCTTGCCGATACGTTTCCTTCTCTTGCCGATGGCACCGCCGTGTGGACTGAACAGGATGAGGCGCTCGTTACCCATGCTGCCAAGATCTCCAAGCAAGAGATGCGTCTGGATCCGCACATGGCGGCGCTTGATTGCGTGCGTCATGTGCTGGCCTCGTCCGATACCGCGCCTGCTCGTTGCGTGATTGCCGGCAAGACCGTGCGCGTGCTCGACGCTGCGCCGGCTGATGTGTCGCTTGGTGAGGGGCTCGTCGCCATTCAGGCTAAGCGTGTTTACCTTGGCCTTTCCGATGGCTCGGTTGAGTTGCTCGAGGTTAAGCCTGATGGCAAGCGTGCTATGGCCGCTTCTGCTTGGGCTGCTGGCCTGCAGGGTGCCGATCTTTCGTGGGGTGTTTTGTCATGAGCAAGCTGTCTCCCGCGCGCAAGCTTGCGCTCGATGTGCTGATGGAGGCCGATCGCCGCGGCATGTACGCGCGCGACGTGCTCTTGTCCCGTGCTTCCGCCAGGGCCATTGACCAGCGCGATTCCGCTTTTGCCGCCCGCTTGGCGCTGGGTGTTGCCGCCACGCAGGGTATTTTGGACGAGCTGCTCGACCAGTTTCTCGATAAGCCCAAAAAGGTCGCTCCGCGTGTGCGCATGGCGCTTCGTATCTCGGCCTTCGAGATGCTCTACCTGCATACGCCTGGCCGCGTTGCCGTAAGTCAGGGAGTTGAGCTGGTTCGCTGCGGTGCTAAGTCCGCCGCTGGCTTGGCCAATGCTGTACTCCATAAGGTTTCAGACAATGTTGAGGACTTTGCTACTGCGTCCGATGTGGATGAGTCTGAGCGACGCTTGGTTCGTCTGTCGCGTCTGATGGGTCTTCCTCGCTGGCTGTGCGCTCGCATTATGGCGTCGTTTGACACGCCAGAGGGTGCGCTTAACTTTGCCGGCAATCTGGCCCCCGCGCCGCTGGCCCTGCATGAGAACGCCTTTGCGACTAATCCCGATCCGTATATCTCGCAGCTTGTGGCACCCGTGTTCCCGGGTTGCCATGCCCCGGTTGATGCCCAGGTTACCGTTGCTTCGGGTGCGTTTGAACGTGCTGCCGCGGTGGCATCTGATCTCAACGCGCAACTTATCGCCACAGCTGCCACGCGCCCTGGTAGCTGCCTTGAGATTGGTGCCGGTCGTGGCACCAAGACCTATGTGATGATGTGCCAGGCCAAGCGTACGGGCTATGAGCGTCAGCATACGGCGCTCGATCTGCATGATCGCAAGTGCGATTTGAATCTCGCTCGCCTGCATAAGGCTGGTATTCAGGGCGTTCGCACGGTTTCGGGTGATGCTTGCGAGCTTGATGAGGTGCTCACATCGTTTGATGCCATGCTTGGCGAGCCGGTTAAGTTCGACACGGTCTTTATCGATGCGCCGTGCTCTGGCACCGGCACCATGCGCCGTCATCCCGAGATCCCGTGGCGCCTGACCGAAAAGGATGTGACGGTTGAGCTACCCAAGCTGCAGCTGACGATGCTCAAGGAAGCCGCTGCGCGTGTGGCTGCCGGCGGCGAGCTCATCTATGCGACGTGCTCGGTCTTTGATGAGGAGAACACGCAGGTTGTGGATGCGTTCTTGGCGTCGCCCGAGGGTGCGGACTTTAGCCTGGAGCCGCTCTCCGAGGCGCAGATTCTGCAACTCCCCGATTTCGAGCAGGCCAAGAAACTGGTAGCCGTCCGTCAAAACGACCGTGGCCTCTTCCAAAGCGTCCCCGTAAACGCCGACTCCTACGACGGCCACTTCTGCGCTCGCCTGATCCACAACTAACTACTAATTTGCGGTGAAATAGGGATTGAATAGCGGCTTCTACCTGCCAAACTGTCCTTATTTCACCGCAATTCATAAGGAAACCTGGCCTGATAATTAGCTACCCATTGCGCAAAGAAATAGCCCCGCGATCGGTGTTGATCGCGGGGCTGATTGGTTTCTAGTGGCTGTGCGGGCAGTTGGCGCAGCAGCCACTCGTGGCGCTGGTGCTGGAGCCGCCGCTTCGCTGGTCGGTGTTGTAGAAGCCGCTGCCCTCAAACTTGATGCCGCTGGCCGAGAACGTCTTGGCGGCCGGAGCGCCGCAGTTGGGGCACACGACCTCGGGGGTCTCGGACATGGGATGCTCAACCTCAAACACGTTGCCGCAGCTCGAGCACTTGTAATCGTAGCGCGCCATAATACTTCCTTTTCAGCACAAAGCGGGCAGATTACTCTGCCCGCAATAATTCAAACGTCTGTAACTGTACCCTATATCGGGCGTTTTATCACGCTTCGCCCCAGAATCTATGCGTGTTGCGCAGGAGCTGTGCGGTTTTGCTCTCGGCGGCCGCAACGTCGGCCTCGTCAGCCTGCCAGGTCCAGTTGCCCGTGGCCACGCCCGGTACGTTCATGCGCGCGTCGTCGCCCAGCCCCAGGACATCCTGCAGCGGCATCATCACCAGTGGAGCGTCGCTTGTCAGCGCGTCGCTCATCAGCTTGGCTGCCACCTCAACACCGCTCGGCTCGTCGCCGCCCGCAAAGGAGCGCGTGCACCAACCCGCGAGCGTCGACGTGTCATGCGTCGATGTGTACAGGATCTTGCCGGGCGTAGGGTGCACGCCGCAACGAACGTCGTAATCGCTAAACTCCAGTACGTCCATACCGGGGAAGCCGCAAGTCGAAGCCATGGCGCGAACGCCGGGCGTCAGGTAGCCCAGGTCCTCGGCGATAAAGTTGAGCGGCCCCAGCTCGTCATAGGCGGTCTGGAACAGGTCCTTGCCCGGGCCTGCCAGCCAACGCCCGTCGGCGCAGGCCTTACCCGCGGGAATGCTAAAGTAGCTGTGGAAGCCCAGGAAGTGATCCAGGCGCACACGGTCGTAGAGCGAGAACGCGCGACGCAGACGGTCCATCCACCAGCGGTAGCCGTTCTCCTTCATGTGATCCCAACGGAAGGTGGGGTTGCCCCACACCTGGCCCTCGGGCGCAAAATTGTCGGGCGGCGCACCGGAGATCTCGATTGCCTTGCCGGTATCGGACAGCCAGAAGTTTTCGGGCTCGCTCCACGCGTCGGCCGAATCGTCCGAGACATACATCGGGATATCGCCGATGACCTCGATGCCCTTCTTGTGCGCATAGTTCATGAGCTCGCACCAAGCCAGGTCAAAGCGGTACTGCATGTACGCCTGATGCTCGGCCTCGTCGTGGAAGCGCTTGTCGTCGATTAGATGCTCGTTGTAGCGTGCGACATCTGCCGGCCAATCATGACGCGATTCGCCTTCAAAGTACTTCTTGACGGCCATGTAGACGCAGTACTTCTCGAGCCAATCGGCGTTGCGATGCTTAAATGCCGTGTAGAGCGGGTCTGCATCCTCGCCGCCACGGGCCTTCCAAGTCTCAAAGTCGGCCGCCAGCTCCTCTTGGCTTTCGGGCAGCAGGTCAATATTGCCTGCAAAGGCCGAAGGCCCAGCGTAAGGGGAGCGGAAGAAGTCCGTCGGGTTGACGGGAAGAACCTGCCAGTAGCGCATGCCCATGGCGGCCAGATGGTCGATAAAGCGACGCGTGGGCACGCCGATCGTACCCGGCTTGCCATCGTCAGTCGGTACCGAGGTGATATGACAAACGACACCCGCGCCGTGATCGAGCGGCTCTTGCAGACGCTGCTCGGCATGGTGATAGATGATCGACGAACCCAGCGGATACAGATCGAGTGTGACGGTACCGTTGTGGATTTCGCATTCGTGGCCACTAATCACGTCACTCGCACATTCGCCGAGCGCCGGAATCGTTACGCGGTGCGAGTTGCGCAGGCTGCGGTTGATGATAACCGTCGCAGACTCGCCGTCCTTGTCCGTACGGTTGTAAGCAAGCACCTCATCATTGAGCGCAAAGGCCTTGATCTCGCCATCGATCATAAACGGCAGGGCGCGGCGCATGGCGGAGGCGTTCTTGACAATAGCCAGCGTGTCGAAGTCGTGCAGTTGGTCCTTGGTCGGCAGCGTGCGGCGATTGCCCGGATCGGTCAGACCCTCAAGGCCGTACTCGTCGCCGTAGTAGATCGAAGGCACGCCGGGGAACGTCATCTGCATAAGCGTGGCGAGCCAAAAGCGGCTCTTGGCCAGTCCCATCGCGTTCTCGTCCAGGCGCCACTTGCTGCGCTCGCTCTCGGGCAGCTGCGACTCGTCGGGGCCACCGCCGAGCACCGAGATGATACGCGGGCGGTCGTGGCTCGAAAGCAGATTGAGCGCGCAGGACAATGCCTCGCTCGGGTAGTTCTCGCGCAGGGTCTCGATATCCTCGGCGGCCTCGTAGGCGTTCTTGTAGCCCATCAAAAAGCCGATGACCATGTCGCGGAAGGGGTAATCCATGGCAGAGTCCAGCTCGGAGCCCTGCAGGTAGCGGCGCAGATGGCCGTAGCTAATCTTGTTGGAGGCGTCTTCCCAGACTTCGCCGAGCAACAGTGCGTCGGGCTTTTCGGCAAGTACCGCCTTCTTGATCTGGGCCAGGAAGTCGTCCGAAAGCTCGTCGGCCACGTCCAGGCGCCAACCATGGGCACCGGCGCGCAGCCATTTGCGGATCACGCCGTCCTTGCCCAGGAGCCGCTCGCGCACCAGTTCGGAGCTCTCGTTGATGGCGGGCATGTTGCCCACGCCCCACCAGCAGTCATACGAACCGTCTTCATGGAAGTAAAACGCATCGCGCCACGGCGAGTCCTCGCTTTGCCAAGCACCGACGCCGGGATAATTGCCGTAGCGGTTAAAGTAGATCGAATCGTCGCCCGTGTGGTTGAAGACGCCGTCCAGGATGATGGAGATGCCCAGCTTCTCGGCTGCCTTGCACAGCTCGGTAAAGTCCTGCTCGGTGCCCAGGATCGGGTCGATCTTGGTGTAGTCGGCCGTGTCGTAGCGGTGGTTACTCGCGGCCTCAAAGATGGGGTTGAGGTAGATGGCCGTAAAGCCTAGCTCGGCAATGCGGGGCAGGTCATTTTGGATACCCTTGAGCGAGCCGCCGTAAAAATCCCAGGTCTTGATGGAGCCGTCTTCGGCACGCTCGTACTCGGGCGGTTCGTTCCAGTCCTCGACCATGCGGCGCTGGATTCCGTTGCGCGGTTTTTCAACTTCGGCAAGCGTGCGTTCGCGCCAGTTTTCGTCGCGTGCATAGCGGTCGGGGAAGATCTGGTAGACCATACCGCGCTCGTACCAAGTGGGACGGTTCTCTCGGTGCTTGTAGACGGTAATCTGGAAGGACGGAACCTCGGCGTAGTTGTAGGTCACACCCTCGCCACCGGTGCGACCCTGCGGTGCACCCAGGCGTACCACAGGCTGGCCCTCGATGTTGCAGATAAAGCTGTACCAGATAAGACAGGGCTCAGTGCACTCAAGCTCTACGGTAAATATGCCGTCGCCCTCGTGCGTCATGGGATACAGGGACTCACCGATTTCATCGACCCAGGTGCGCAGGGTGAGCGTTGCCTGGTTGGGGTCGGCATCCTCCAAAATCACCGAGAGCGAAACGGAAGTTCCTGTGGTCACAGCGCCAAACGGAGTACGAAACTGCGACAGACGGCTGTTGTGAATCAATCTCATAATACGGTCCAGTTCAATAGAATCACGGCCTGCGGGCCATGGGCTTTACGCACAGGATGTAAGTATATCTGTTGTACACAGGCTGTATAAACAACATCCGTTTACCATCGGCGAACGGTTGTCCTAGAAAATCGTTTTACCATTCAAATTATCGCGATATTCAAAAATGCCTATACCGATACTATTTGTAGCCAAACAAAAGTACCCCGGTTTACTACGATAAATTGAATGATCTCAACTACGGTCATTTTGGTGATATTAAAACCGCAGGTAGAGGCGTTGCCAATTTCGTAGATTACCAGCCGTGGTCGGCCGGAGCCATTTTGTCGTAGTAAACCAGCCCTCTTTTTAATAGAGAAGTTCAACGCAAAAGAGGACGCCTGGTTGAGCGCCCTCTTTTGCGTTGAGGATTAAGTTTTAATCGTCCGGATTAGCGGCGCTTGCGGGCGGCCGTTGCCTTGCGGACGGAGGTCTTCTTGGTAGGAGCCTTTTCCTCAGTGGGAGCGGCGGGGGAGACCGAGACCTCCTTGGCGGGCTCGGTCTTTGCCGTAGCCTTCGGAGCGGTCTTGACCTCAGCGGCCTTCGGAGTCGGCTCGGCCTTTACTGCGGGCTTTTCCTCGGCCTTAGCCTCTGCCTTGGGAGCAGCGGTCTTGGCCGTGGCCTTTTTGACCGTCGTCGTAGCGCGCTTGCGCGTTGTGGTTTTGGCGGCCGGCTTGGCCTCGACAGCTGCCTCGGCCTTGGACTCGGCAGGCGTCTCCTCGACCTTGGCGGCCGGCTTTGCGGCAGCCTTGGTTTTGGTCGACTTTGTGACCGTGGCCTTCTTGGCGGTCGTGGTCTTGGTCGCGGTCGTCTTCTTGGCTGCAGTCTTGGCCGGAGTCTTCTTGGCCGGCTTGGTCTCGGCGGTCTCGGCCTTTACCTCGGGAGCAGCCTCGGCCTCGGCGGCCTTCTTGGCAGCGGCGGTCGTGCGCTTGCGCGTAGTCGTTGCCTTGGCGGTAGTTGCCTTGGCAGCGGTGGTCTTGGTGGCAGCGGCCTTGGTTGTCGTAGCCTTCTTGGCCGTCGTCTTGCGCGTCGTGGTCTTCTTGGCAGCAGGCTTCGCAGCCGGCTTAGCCTCAGCCTCGGGAGCAGCCTCGGGAGCTGTCTCAACCTTCACCTCAGATTTAGCCTCAACCGGCTTCTCCTCAGCCTTAGGCTCGGGCTTGGCCACAACCTCGGCCTGGGGCTCGGGCTCGGCCTCAGCCTTCTCAGCCACAACCACAGGCTCGTCGACAACCGCCGCCGGCCTCTTGATCTCCGGGTGCATAAAGAAGTACAGATCCAGATACTTGTCGGCCGAGCGCGTCCAGCTAAAGTCCTGGCTCATGGCCTGCGTGACCAGTTGGTTCCAGGCGTCACGGTTGTCCCAGAACAGGCGTGCCGCGCGGAACACGGCGTCGCCCATCTCGTCGCCGTTAAAGTTGCTAAACGAGAAGCCCGTGCCCTCGCCGGTAAACTCGTTATACGGGATCACGGTGTCCTTCAGGCCACCGGTCTCGCGCACGATGGGCAGCGTACCGTAGCGCATGGCGATGATCTGCGACAGGCCACAGGGCTCAAACTTCGAAGGCATCAGGAACATGTCGGCGGCGGCATACATGCGCTGCGACAGCGCCGGATCGAACTCGATGCGCGCGGCCATGGTGCCGGGGTACTTGTCCTGGAAGTAGCGCAGACCGTCCTCGTAGTCGCGGTCGCCGGTACCCAGCACGGCCACCTGCACGCCGCCGGCCAGGATGCGGTCGAGTGCGTACATGACCAGGTCCATGCCCTTTTGGCGCGTCAGGCGCGTGACCATCACCATGAGCGGACGGTCGTCGCGAACCTCGAGCCCCAGCTCTTCCTGCAGCTTGGCCTTGCACACGGCCTTGCCGGAACGGTCCTCGACGGTGTAGTTGGCGGCAATGCGCTTTTCGGTCGCCGGGTCAAAGCCTGCCACGTCAATGCCGTTCAAAATGCCCTGTAGCGCATAGGAGCGCTCGCGCAGCACACCGTCCAGGCCCTCGCCAAATTCGGGCGTCTGGATCTCGTTGGCATAGGTGGGGCTCACCGTGGTGATGGCATCGGCATAGCGCAGCGCGCCCAGCATGTAGTTGATGCTGCAGGCGTCGCAACGCAGCTGCGAGGCGGCCGCCGGAATATGCGCCACGCCCAGGATGTCCTCCATCACGGTGTCGCTAAACTGGCCCTGGAACGCCACGTTGTGGATCGAGAACACGGTCTTTACGCGGTCGTACAGCGGCAGGCCCTGGTAGAACTCGCGCAAAAACACGGGCGCCAGTGCCGTCTGCCAGTCGTTGCAGTGCAGGATGTCGCACTCAAAGCCGGCGGGCAAGTGCTGCAGGCTCTCGGTGATGGCCTTGGAGAAGAACGCAAAGCGCTCGCCGTCGTCAAAGAAGCCGTACGGATAGTCGCGCGCAAAGTAGCGCTCGTTGTCGATGAACATATAGGTGACGCCGTCGTGCTCGAGCTTCTCGAGCCCGCAGTACTCGTTGCGCCAGCCCAAGCTCACGTAAAAGTCGGAGAAGTGCTCCATCTGCGCCTTGTACTCGTCCTTGATGGTGGCGTACTTGGGCACCATGACGATGACCTCGGCGCCGGCGCGCACAAGCGCCGCAGGCAGCGAGCCCGCCACGTCGCCCAGGCCACCGGTCTTCACAAACGGTGCGCACTCGGCCGAGGCAAACACGATCTGCATCTTTTTGCTGGAATCTGCCATATTGTCTCCCATGTTGCAATTCGAGAATAGCCGCCTGGCACAAACCGGGCGGCTATTCTACATGTTACGAGCGATGTTGCGGTGCCAACGTTAACGTACGATGGTGGTGTCGCAAGTTAACGGAGCCTTGCCCAGCACCAGGATGTTCTCGGGCGTGCCGCGAAGCTCGGTGTTGGTGGGAACCACGTTGTTTTTGTCCAGAATGGCGTTCTCAACGCGGGCGCCGCTCTTGATGATGCAGCTCTGGTTGATGATCGAATTGGTGACCGAAGCGCCTTCCTCGACCACAACGCCGCGCGACAGGATCGAGTTGCGCACGGTGCCCTTGATGATGCAGCCGGCCGAGATGATCGAGTTGCACGCGTGGCTGCCGGTCGCATAGCGCGAAGGCGGCACGTCGTGAGCCTTGGTCAGGATCGGGCGCTCGGGGTCAAAGAGCTGGTCGGCCACGGTCTGGTCGAGCAGGTCCATGCTACGGCGATACAGCGACTTCTCGCTAAACACGCCCACGACCTCGCCCTTGTACTCGTAGCTGCACACGTCGATGTTGCCAAAGTCGCCCTGGAGTGCCTCGAGCAGGTCCAGATAGTCGGCGGCCTGGTAGTGGTCGATGATCTCGAGGAGCGTCTCGCGGTTGACGATGCAGCAGTCCATGGAGGCGTTGTCGCCGTACGCGACGCCGGCGCTCACGCCCGTCAGGCGGCCGTTCTCGTTAATCTCGAGTTTGGTCTCGTCCTCGACATTGCGCGTGGCCTTGCAGTACACCACGGTCATCTGGGCACCGGAGTTCTCGTGCGCTTCGATGATGGTGTTGAGGTCCATGTTAAAGATGATGTTGGTGCCCATCATCACGACATAGGGATTCTCCGAGCGCTGGAACAGCGTCTTGTTGGAGATGATGTCGCGCAGCAGGAAGCGCATGCCGCCCTTGGTGGTGCCATACGCGTTGCCGGGCACCATGAACAGGCCGCCCTTCTTGCGGTCCAGGCCCCAGTCCTTACCCGAGCCCACATGGTCGATCAGCGAGCGGTAGTTACCCGGCATGACGACGCCGACGGTCTTAATGCCGGCATTCATCATGTTGGACAGCGGGAAGTCGATCAGGCGGTAGCGGCCCAAAAACGGAACGGACGCGATGGGGCGGTCCTTGAGCAGGACGCTGCCGTAGGTCGAAGAGTAGTTAGCGGTGATATAACCGATGGCCTTGCGATTGATCATCGGATCATTCCCCCTTCCCGATAACGACGTCATTTCCAACGACGGCCGTATCCTTGGTGGTATCGACAGAGCCGAGCTTCACGCCCTCTTCGACCGTGGAGTTCTCGCCCAAAATAGCGCGGCAGATGTGCGCGCCGCTCTTAACGTGCGCACCCGGCAGCAGCACGGAGTCCTCGACCACGGCGCGCTCCTCGATGATGACATCGGTCGAAAGGATCGAGTGGCGAGCGGTGCCGTAGATCTTGCAGCCGTTGGAGACTAGGCAGTCGTCCAGACGGCCGTCCGGGCCAATGTAGTGCGGCGGACGCGTGGTGATGTTGGACATAATGGGGAAGTTCTTGTCAAACAGATCGAACTCGGGGTTGTTGCCCAGCAGGTCCATCGAGGTCTCGTGGAAGCTGGCGATAGTGCCGACGTCCTTCCAAAAGCCGTGGAACTCGTAGCTGTACAGGCGCTTGTTCTCGCCGAGCAGCTTGGGGATGATGTCCTTGCCAAAGTCGTGGCTCGAGCGCTGGTCCTGAGCGTCCTCCTCGAGCGCCTCGATCAGCACGTCGGCCGAGAAGATGTAGATGCCCATGGACGCAAGGTTCGAATCGGGTTTCTCGGGCTTCTCGGTGAACTTGGTGATGCGGCCGTCCTCGGGGTCGGTGGTCAGGATGCCAAAGCGGCTGGCCTCCTCCCACGGCACGGGCATAACGCTCACCGTGAGGTCGGCGTTGTTCTCAATGTGCGTCTTGAGCATCTTGCGGTAGTCCATGCGATACAGGTGATCGCCCGAAAGAATCAGAACGTACTTGGGGTCGTTCGCCTTGATGTAGTCGAGGTTCTGCGTAATGGCGTCGGCCGTGCCCGCATACCAGGCGCCGCCGGTCTGCGTCTCGTACGGCGGCAGGATCGACACGCCGCCGTCGCGGCTGTCCAGATCCCACGCCTCGCCGGAGCCCACGTAGGCATGCAGCAGGTAGGGACGGTACTGCGTCAGAACGCCCACCGTGTCGATGCCCGAGTTGGAGCAGTTGGACAGCGAAAAGTCGATAATGCGGAACTTGCCACCAAAGCTAACCGCCGGCTTGGCGATCTTTTGGGTGAGTGCCCCCAATCGGCTGCCCTGTCCTCCTGCGAGGAGCATCGCGATGCATTCTTTCTTACTCATCGATTTCTCCTTCTGTCATCCATGTTCCTAACCCATTAGCGACGGGCGCGGCACACTGTCACGCCCGTCGAGTAATGCCGTGCGGCAAAGGGAGCTCGCGCGCTTTATGCGTGCCAGATCTCGTCGCGATACTCGCGAATGGTGCGGTCGGACGAGAACCAGCCACTCGAGGCGGTGTTGAGCAGGGCCTTGCGGTTCCAGGTCTCCTGGTCGCCGTAGCTGCCCGTGAGGTTCTCCCATGCATCCACGTAGCTACGGAAGTCAGCCATGACTAGGTCGGGGTCGTTGTTGTTCATGAGCTCGTTGTAGATGCTCTCGAAGTTGCCCGAAAGACCCGCAAACGTGTTGTCCTTGAGCTCGTTCATCACGCGGCCCAGACGCTCGCGGTCGCCGTTGAGGGTATCCCACGCAAAGTAGCTGTTGGATGCCCAAAGCTGCTCGACCTCGGGGGCGGTCAGGCCAAAGATGGCCTCGTTCTCGCGGCCGGCCAGATCGGCGATCTCGATGTTGGCGCCGTCAAGGGTACCCAGCGTAATGGCGCCGTTCATCATGAGCTTCATGTTGGACGTGCCCGAGGCCTCCTTGCCGGCCGTGGAGATCTGCTCCGAGATCTCGGCGGCGGGGTAGATGAGCTGGGCGTTGCTCACGCGGAAGTTGGGGATAAAGCAGACCTTCATGACCTCATTGACGCGGGCATCGTTGTTGATGACGTCGGCCACGGAGTTAATGAGGCGGATGGTCTCCTTGGCAAAGGTGTAGCTCGAGGCGGCCTTGCCGCTAAAGATGAAGGTCGTCGGCGTCACGTGGAAGTTGGAATCGGCGATGCGACGGTTGTAGATGTCCATCACCTTCATGATATTCATGAGCTGGCGCTTGTAGGCATGGAAGCGCTTAACCTGAACATCGAAGACGGTGTTGGGGTCAATGACCAGACCGGTCTCGGCCTTAACGTAGGCGGCCAGGCGCTCCTTGTTAGCGCGCTTGGAGGCACCCACGGCCTTCAGGAACTCGGTGTCGTTCTGGAACTCTTTGAGCTTCTCCAGCTCAAAGGCGTCCTTGAGCCAGCCGTCGCCAATGGCCTCGGTCACGAGCTTGGCGTAGGTGGGGTTGGCCTCGGCAAAGAAGCGACGGTGCGAGATGCCGTTGGTCTTGTTGTTGAACTTCTCGGGCGTCAGGGCATAGAAGTCCTTGAGCACGATGTTCTTGATGATGTCGGAGTGGATCTTTGCCACGCCGTTGACGCTGTGGCTGCAGATCACAGACAGGTTGGCCATGCGAATCTCGCCGTCCCACAGAATGGCGGTCTGGCGCAGACGCTCCTGCCAGCCCTCCTGCGTGGTGTCGAACGACTCGTGCCAACGACGGCTGATCTCGTCGATGATCTGGTACACGCGGGGGAGGAGCTTGGAGAACGTGCCGATGGGCCACTTCTCCAGAGCCTCGGGCAGGATGGTGTGGTTGGTGTAGCTCACGACCTGCGTCACGATGTTCCAGGCGTCGTCCCACTCGAGCTTCTTCTCGTCAATGAGGATGCGCATGAGCTCGGGGCCGCACATGGCGGGGTGCGTATCGTTGGTGTGGATGGCCACAAACTGCGGCAGCAGCTCCCAGTTCTCGCCGTGCTCCTTCTCAAAGGTGTCGAGCAGGCTGTAGATGCCGGCCGACACAAACAGGTACTCCTGCTTCAGGCGCAGCAGACGGCCGTGCTCGCCGGCGTCGTTGGGGTAGAGGATGGCGCTGATGGCCTCGGCCTCGGCGCGCTCGGCGTCGGCCAGGGCGTAGTCGCCGCGGTTGAAGGCCTCCAGGTCAAAGTGCTCCTCGACCGGCTCGGCAGCCCAGACGCGCAGCTTGTTGACGGTCTCGCCGGCATAGCCCACCACGGGGATATCGTAGGGGACAGCCAGGATGTCCTGCGTATCCACCGTGCGGTAGAACGTGCGGCCGTCCTCCTCAAAGCCCTCGACATGGCCACCAAACTTGATGGTCACGGCCTTGTCCTGACGACGGACTTCCCAGGGATAGCCGTGGGTGAGCCACTCGTCGGTGGTCTCGACCTGACTGCCATTGACGATCTCCTGCTTAAACAGGCCGTAGCGATAGCGCATGCCGTTGCCGTAGCCGGCAATGCCCTCGGCAGCCATGGAATCCAGGAAGCATGCGGCCAGACGGCCCAGGCCACCGTTGCCCAGAGCCGGATCGGGCTCCTGGTTCTCGATAACGGAAAGGTCGAAGCCCATGTCGTCGAGCGCCTCGGCGACCATGTCGCGCACGCCAAAGTTGAGCAGGTAGTTGTCGAGCAGACGGCCGATCAAAAACTCGATCGAGAAGTAGTACACGCGCTTCTTGCCCTCGGCGGTGACGCGGGCGTCACTCTTGGTGGCAACGGTGCGCGCCTTCTCGGCCACGAGCTTGGCCAGGGCGTTAAAGCGATCGAGGTCGCTCGCGGTCTCGACGCTCTTGCCACTGATGCTCATGACGGCATCGCGATAGAGCTCGGTAAACTCCTGCTTGTTGTCGAAGATCTTATTCATACGTTCCTTTCCCCCGGGGATGTTTCTCCCGGAACGGTTATGACTTGTATCCTACGCCCCCGCGGGGCGGGTAATTACAGTGGTAACGCCTTTGTTACGCTTTCTTGGCAGAAGCCTTAACAGCGGCTGCCTTGGCCTTGGGAGCAGCCTTTTTAGTGGCTGCCTTTTTGGCCGTGGCGGACTTGGCCGAAGCCTTGGCGGCGGGCTTGGTCGCCTTCGTCTTGGCCGGAGCCTTCTTAGCAACCGCGGCCTTGGGCTTCACCGAGGACGTACGCTTGCGCGTTGCCTTCTTGGGCTCCTCGACCACGGGCGGCTTGTAGCTGCTGGGACCACGGCGCTTAAGCACCACGCCTGCCAGGCCGGGAACCTTAATCTCGATGGAGTCCATTTGCCCGTTCCAGGGATAGGGCTCGCTCGAGCAGGTGTAGGGCTCCTCACCGGCGTATCCGCTGCCACCGAACTCGGGACGGTCGGAATCGAAGATGACCTCCCAGTCACCCTCGCGCGGCACGCCCACACGGAAGCTCTCGTAGCTTGCCGGATCAAAGTTGATCAGGATCACCAGGTCGTCATCGACGTCCTCGCCCTGGCGCACAAAGCTCACGATGGACTGCTTGGAGTTGTCCGCGTCGATCCAGGTAAAGCCGTCGTCGTTGTAGCCGCGCTCGTACAGGGCGGGCTCGGCGGTGTACAGGTGGTTGAGCGCCTTGATAAACGCCTGATGATGACGGTGGGTCTCGTACTCCTCGGTTAGGAACCACTGGATGGACTCGTAGTAGCGCCACTCAATAAACTGGCCGATCTCGTTGCCCATAAAGTTGAGCTTGGCGCCGGGGTGCGTCATCTGGTAGAAAGCCAGCGTGCGCAGGCCGGCAAACTGGCGCCACCAGTCGCCCGGCATGCGGCCGATGAGCGAGCACTTGCCGTGGACGACCTCGTCGTGGCTCAGCGGGCAAATAAAGTTCTCGGTAAAGGCGTACATGATGGAGAACGTGAGCAGCCCGTGGTTGCCGGGGCGCCACGGAAAATCGGTCTGCATGTAGTGCAGGGTGTCGTTCATCCAGCCCATGTCCCACTTGTAGTGGAAGCCCAGGCCGCCGTCCTGCGGCGGATAGGTCACGAGCGGCCACGCGGTGGACTCCTCGGCCATCATCATCACGTCAGGGAAGTGGGCCTCCACGGCGCAGTTGACCTGGCGGATAAACGCGCTGGCGTCCAGGTCCTCCTCGGTACCGTATTTGTTGAACTTCTTTTGGCCGGGATCGTCGATGCCAAAGTTGAGGTACAGCATGCTGGACACGCCGTCCATGCGAATGCCGTCAACATGGAAGTTCTCGAGCCAATACAGCACGTTGGAGACCAGGAAGGAGCGGACCTCGCCGCGGGCGAAGTCAAACTTGTGCGTTCCCCAGTTGGGGTGAATCTCGTGCTCAAACAGCATGTGGCCGTTAAAGGTGGCAAGGCCGTGGGAGTCGGCGCAAAAACCGCCGGGTACCCAGTCCATGATCACGCCAATGCCTGCCTCGTGGCACGCATCGATAAAGTGCATGAGCTGCTGCGGGTTGCCGTAGCGCGACGTGGCGGCATAGTAGCCGGTCGTCTGATAGCCCCAGGAGCCATCGAAGGGATGCTCCATGAGCGGCATGACCTCGATATGCGTGTAGCCCATGTCGCGCACGTAGTCCACGAGCTCTACCGACAGATCGTCGTAGGTGTAAAACTCGCCGCGCTGTGCGGGGAAGGGGTCCATGGGGCCTGGGTAGTTGCCGTACTCGTCCGGCTCGCCCTGCGGCGTATCGCCGTGGCGCTTCCACGATCCGATATGTACCTCGTAGATGTTGAGCGGCTGCGACATGTGGTTGTGGTCAGCGCGGCGCTTGAGCCACGCGGCATCGTTCCACTTATAGCCGTCGAGTGTCCACAGCACGCTCGCAGTACCCGGAGGGCACTCGGCCTTAAAGGCATACGGATCGGCCTTGTAGAGCTTTTCGCCCTCGTTGGTCTCGATGAGATATTTATAGAGTTGGCCCTGCTCGGCGCCAGGAATAAAGCCTTCCCAAATAGCGCTCGTATGCACGGGCACCAACGGGTTGGCTTCTTCATCCCAGTCGTTAAATTCGCCAATGACATGCACGCTCTTTACATCGGGCGCCCAAACGCAAAAGCGCCAGCCGCGCGTACGGTTCTGCGTGTCGGGGTGCGCGCCCATCTTTTCCCAGCTGCGCTCCCACATGCCAATGCCAAACAGGTAGACATCGTCCTTAGAGAGCTCCGGTGCGTGCGGGGCGGCTTTACGGGTAGCAGGCTTTTTGGTTGCTGGCTTTAGCTTTGTATCGCTCACGTTTGATCCCATCATGACGCGGCAGCGTGTTGCCTTGGTGACTAGATGCGAAAGGTCCAAGGCTGCACGAATCGAGGGGACGGCGATAGTTCTATGATTCGTTCCACCTCGCGTGCTCGGTGGAACTTTCGGCACGAAATACGATAACACCTGTTCGTTACTTTTATGGAGAAAAGTGGATTTGCGGCGGCGTTTAATCGGCGAGCGCCATGTTTATACCACTGGCAGAATTGCGATGGTAAAACTCTTGACAGTTTTATCAAATAGGGTTTCTAGACTAGTAGATTAACGTTTGGTAAAACGTTTTTAGCAGGTTGTTTACCATTTGACATCGAAAGGTATGTTTATGTCCCAGACCGCCGCTCACAATGTCGCTTTTATTTTCGATTGCGACGGCACACTGGTTAATAGCACCCCCGTTTGGGCCTATGCCCAGCCCGAGTTATTGCACCGCCACGGTATTGACGTGACGGTCGACGATTTTGCCCAGTTTGAGCATTTGTCGCTCGAGGATGAGTGCCAGGCCTACCACGACACCTGGGGCATTGGAGCGAATGGCGAGGAACTGTATCGCGAGCTGAGCGACATTCTGATCGATGGCTATTCTAAGGTGCCGCCACGCGAGGGTCTCCTTGCATTTTTGAAGCAGGCCCAGGAGGCCGGTATTGCCATGTGCGTGGCCACGTCCACGCCGGCCGCGCTGGTGCAGTCCGCGCTCGCTGGAGCCGGGCTCGACGCTTACATGGAGTTTGTTAACACGACGGGTGAGGCAGGACGTTCCAAGCAGTTCCCCGATGTGTACGAGCTGGCGCTGCGCCGCCTGGAGGAGCGCCATGGGTGCAAGTTTGAGCGCGCGTGGGTGTTTGAGGACGCGGTCTTTGGCCTTAAGAGCTCTGGGACCGCCGGCTTTAAACGTGTGGGTATTTATGACCCGCACGGCCGCATGAAGCGCGACGACATGCGCGCCAACTGCGATATCTTTATCGACAGCTACGAGGAGCTGGATTTGGCTCGCGTGCTTTCGTTTGAGGGATAGGCGAGGTCTGTGGCTTGCAAAGTACTAATAGTCTGTGGCTCGCCCGTGTTGGCGAGCGAGGATCTATTGCGTAGGTTAGCAGGGGAGTGCGATCACGTTGTCGCCGTGGACCGCGGACTCGACGCGCTGCTGGGCGCCGGTCTGGGCTGCGACGTTTATGTGGGGGATGCCGACACGGTGAGCGATGCGGGTCGTGCGTTGGTCGATGCCACCGAAGCCTTTGAGGTAGAGCGCCACGACCCGTACAAGGACTATACCGATTTAGCACTGGCCCTCGATTCCGTCCGTCGCCGCTGGCCAGGTGCCGAAGTGGTGGCGACTTGCGCCACGGGCGGCCGCCCGGACATGGCCCTAAGCGTCCTAGGTCTACTAGCCAGCTACAAAGAGGCCCCCGTCTGGATTGTCGAGGACGAGACCACGGCCCGCATTCTGCACAGAGGCGAATCGTGGGCTATCGAAGGTGCCGAAGGCAAGACATTCTCCATCATCGCCATTGTCCCCAACACCAAGGTAAGCGAACACGGCCTAGAATGGGAGCTAGACCACAGCCCCCTGGGCCTGTTGGCGGACACGGGCATCAGCAACATAGTAAGAACAACAGCCAACATAACCGTCCACCAAGGAACCGCAATCGGATTCCTATTCGCGTGAGGGTTTTATCGGGACGGAGCAGGGATTTTTGGGACTGGCCTTAAAATTGCGCACTGGCCGAAGGCCAGGGTGAAATTTTAAGGCCAGTCCCAAAAATCCCGTAAGTCACCCCAACAACCCAAAAAAGTCCTTGCATCAAAGAAGGTCTTCCCCTATACTACTACCTCGTCACGGGGGCGTAGCTCAGCTGGGAGAGCGCTTGACTGGCAGTCAAGAGGTCAGGGGTTCGATCCCCCTCGTCTCCACCATTGTGAATGTAAGGCCACTCAATTGAGTGGCCTTTTTTTATTTGCATATGATTTTTAACGGCCTGAACTGCATTTTTGCAAAATTTGCAAGTTGCTTTCCTGTTCAAGTTTGCCGTCTGCAGTAGTTGTCCAACAAGCCGCCTCAAAATGCGTTTAATCTGTAGCCGGGCGTGCCTAGTGTGCGATGAGCATCTTCACAATGCAACGCCCATGCCCACACGCCCGCAAAATGTTGTGCAATTAATTTCCCAGTTCTGTACATTATTCGTAAGCACCACGTAAATCCTTTTGCGTATTAAAGCCGAGGTTTGCCTGCATTTACTCGGGCGCCCGTTACAACACCCCATTAACCTGCGTCAACGTGAACAACTTAGGCAAACACCCCCCCAAGCACGGATTTGTCGCATATGTTGTCGGTTGATTTTCAATCTCAACGCAACAGCCTGAACGGACCCCGCGTTT
>NZ_QROG01000050.1:0-1903 GCF_003474585.1 Collinsella sp. AF39-11AT
CGGCCCGCGCTGCATGAGCATGCCCTTCTGGCGCGAGGACCTCTAAGGTTTTCAAAGACCCGTACAGGTCTTACTACAAACATCTAGCTGCCATTAGATGTCTCCCATTGGGGCGGTGCGGATCTTTCGCACCGCCCCATTCATGTTTAATGACGCTAAATGAAGATCAGATAAGGTGGCCATGGATATCAAGACAATCGGTGTTGAGGAATGGCTCAACGTTTGGGAGAAGAGTGCTACCTGGGATATCGCTCAGTCGACGATCTCGTCGTTGACCATGGGCGAGCTTCGCGCACTGGACGAGCAGGACGGCGCCACGTTCTACGAGCGCCTGGATCGCGAGAAGATGAACTACGGCTGGATCGAGGGATCGCCGGAATTTAAGGCCGAGGTCGCCAAGCTGTATCGTCGCGATGTCAATCCCGATCACATTTTGCAGACCAATGGCTGCACGGGCGCCAACCTCAACGCCATCATGGCCGTTGTGGAGCCCGGCGATCACGTGATTGCCGAGTGGCCTACCTATGCGCCGCTCTACGAGATTCCGCGTACGCTGGGTGCCGAGGTCGAGTATTGGGAGCTCCGCGAGGAGCTCGGCTGGAAGCCCGATATCGATGAGCTCAAGCGCTTGGTGCGCCCCAACACCAAGCTCATCTGCATCAATAACGCATCGAACCCCATCGGTACGGTGCTCGATGCCGATATGCTCGGCCAGATTGCCGAGATCGCCCGTTCGGCTGGCGCCTATGTGCTGTGCGACGAGGTGTACCTGCCGCTTGAGAACACCAAGGCCTTTATGTCGATGGCCGACATGTACGAGAAGGCCATTGTCACCAACTCGGTGTCCAAGACCTATTCGACGCCTGCGGCCCGCGTGGGCTGGGTCGTGGCCGACGAAGAGGTGTCCAACCGCATCCGCACCTACCGCGACTACACCATGATCTGCGGCGGCGTGTTCAACGATGCCCTGGCGACATACGTGCTCGAGCACAAGGACAAGATTCTCGAGCGCAATCGCAAGATCGTGTTTGGCAACCGCGATATCGCGCAGGCTTGGATCGATACGCAGCATCGCGTTTCCTGGACGGCCCCGCAGGGAATATCCACCTCGTTTATCCAGCTGGATATTCCCGAGGATGACGAGGAATTCTGTAAGCGCCTGTTGGCCGAGAGGGGAGTGCTGCTGGTCCCCGGTAGCCGCTTTGAGCTTCCCTGCGGCGCACGCCTGGGCTACTGCGCGAGCGAAGACGTTCTTCGCGAGGGCCTGAGGCTTTTGGGCGAGGCACTGACGGAGTTCGATCGCTAGGGTTCCGACGATCTTCGAGGGCCTTATCCAAATTGGCCGAAGATAATCGAAAACGGACCCGTTTCCCTAGGGGAAGCGGGTTCGTTTTTCTATACCGAGAAGTCAAGTTGTTACAAATGGGGCCGTAAAGCGAGCCGGTATCCGCTGGGCCTTATACTGAGCTTCCGGTGAACGGTATCAAGCGTCTGGTAAACGGTAATTTGTTTATCAGAAATGAATAGGACAAACTTTTTTCTGAATAAAAATGAAAATGGTTGGGACGCGGCATGAATCGCTGATTCTATTCATAGCTATATTAGAAATATGCAATTTGAGGGTGGTTTAATAAAGTTAAGTTCCATTTGCTATTTGGATTGAAAACGCGTTTTAGCACGTAAATAAACTTTATTAAATCAAAGTGTGCCATGCGTGAAGTATATGTGTATGCCGTTCACCCCTCATATAAAACCGTTCGGGGGCGAGGTGGAAGTATGGACTGATTTTGGATATAAATATGTCGTCAGCAATAACGCCTCACACGGAGGGGCGCTAACGAATCGGCCCTGACAGGGGCCCGAAAGAAAGGTAGGAGGCCATGACGAAAGGTCTGCACGTGCC